>JAFOLE010000067.1 GCA_017419465.1 Solobacterium sp.
GAATCAGCCAATATGACAGAACCGAAACAGAATCCCTGGACACAGCCGTTTATTGTATTCATCGCAGCGTTTTTCTGCTGTGTACTGTGGGGCAGCGCAACCCCCGCAATAAAGTCTGCTTATGAAATGTTCCGGCTTGGACCGGAGGATACGGCAGCGCGCCTGGTGATGGCCGGTCTTCGGTTCGTGATTGCCGGTGTTATGGTAATTGGCTTTTTCTCTGTCATGGAACGGCATTTTCTGGTGCCGAAAAAAGAATCGCTCGCAAAAATACCGCTGCTCGCACTGTTTCAGTCAGTCGGACAGCCGTATTTTTTCTTTCTGTCCCTGGTAAATACGTCCGGTGTCCGCAGTTCCATCATCAATGCCTCCGGCAACTTCTTTGCGATTCTCTTTGCGGCATATATCTTCCGGATGGAGAAGATGACACTGCGCAAGTGGGGAGGCTGTATAGCCGGAGTCATTGGTCTTGTGCTTCTGCTTGGGGGCTTTCCGGCGATTCTTGACGGGACGGGTTTCACCCTTGCCGGAGAAGGCGCAATGCTGGCGGCGGATGCATTCTATGCATTAGGCAGCTGTCTTTCTAAGGTCTATTCCCGGGATGAAAATCCGGTCGTGCTCTGCGGGTATCAGTTTCTCTGCGGCGGGATCATTCTGTTTCTGATCGGAATTCTCTCCGGCGGGCATCTGGTGTTCTATAACACTTCCTGCGTCCTTGTGCTTGTGTATATGGGATTTATCTCCGCGGGCGCATATGCGTTGTGGGGCATCCTGCTGAAATACAATCCCGTCAGTAAAATTTCGATCCTTGGCTTTCTGAATCCGGTCATGGGAGTACTGCTTTCCGCAATCATCCTCGGCGAAAACCGGGAGGCACTCTCCTGGAACGGTCTGCTTGCGCTTGCGCTGGTCTCGCTCGGCATTATTCTCGTCAACCGGGATCCGTCCGTGAAACAGAACAAGGCATAATGTCCCGTTATTGCACGTTGTTAATTGGCTGTGCCTTCGTGTATTCTTGACGTATGTCAGAAGAAGATCGTATTACCGCTGTCACACGGCAGATGCTGCGAAACCGGATTGAGAACCGGATCCACCGGGTTTTGTTTCTCGATTTTGACGGTGTCGTCAATGTGCCGTATGAATATGGAACACCGGAATTTGATGCCGCAATGGCACAAGGTGTTTATGATTTTTTCCGTCCTGAAATCGTGGAACGGCTGGACAAACTGATTCATGAGTTTGACCTGCATGTCGTGATTTCGTCTTCCTGGCGTTATTCCGGCATGGAATTCTGTCAGAACAGCCTGCGCAATGCCGGCTTTTCCGAAGATGTCATCATCGAAGACCTGACGGTGCTGAGCGAAGGAATGCCGCCCCGGTATCTTGAGATTCTTGAATATCTGGAAGATCACCCGAGAATCTCGGAGATCCTGATTCTCGATGATATACCCATGCATGGGCTTTCGGACTATGCTGTGCAGACAGTTTTTGAAGATGGATATGATGAAGCGGCCGACCAGAAGGCGCGGGCAATCCTGAACCGGCAGATCATGTCGGTTGGAAGTGAGGCCGGTTCGAAACAGGTAATCCTGCTCGCCGCAATTGCCGTCATCATTGTACTGGTGATCGTATTTCTGTACCGCTGACAGGAGAGGGCACAATGAAGGACCTCGAAGAAAAAATCCTTGCGGAAGGCAGGGTGTTTGAAGGAAATGTTCTGAAAATCGATAACTTTCTGAATCATCAGATCGATGTGGAACTCTGCGGAAAGATCGGCGAAGAATTTCATCGGCTGTTCTCCGACCGTCAGGTTGACAAGATCCTGACTGTGGAAGCCAGCGGAATCGCCTATGCCGTCACAACTGCTCAGCAGTTTGGCAATATCCCGATTGTGTATGCGAAAAAGGGTAATGCAAAGAACATGGACAAAGACCGTTACACCGCAGATGCGATATCGTTCACCCGCGGCGGTCCTGTGACCTTTACGGTCGCAAAGGAATATCTCAGACCCGGAGAACATGTTCTTATCATTGATGACTTCCTTGCGACCGGTGAAGCGGTCTCTGCACTGATAGAAATCGCCCGTCAGGCAGGTGCGGAAATTGTCGGCTGCGGAACCGTCGTGGAAAAATCGTTCCAGACAGGCCGGCAGCGGATCGAAGCACAGGGAATCGAGGTTTGCTCGCTTGCCCGCATTAAGGAAATGACACCGCAGGGAATTGTGTTTGAAGACTGAAAAAAGCGGGACCCATTCACATGTGCAGCTGAATGTCACAGTGTGGAGGATCCCGCTTTTAAAGTGCCTTATAATCAGCGGTTTGCGTACGGCTGCTTGTCGGAGAGCCGCAGGAAGATAAATCCGAGTGCGAAGAAGATGGCAAGGGAAGCGACTGCGATATTGATCGTTCCGCCGGCGAGTTTGACCGCGGCGATTACCGCAGAGCCAAGGAAGCTTGCGCCTTTTGCGAAGATATCATAGATACCGAAGTATTCGCCGGAATTTTCCGCCGGGATGATCTTCGAGAAGTAACTTCTGGAAAGGGACTGAATGGATCCCTGGAAACATCCGACACCGAATGCAAGAATACCGAAGTGAAGCAGTGTCTTCAGCGTCAGTGCATAGAGGCATACTGCGAAGTAGCCGGCGATGCATACAAGGATCAGCGGAACCGTATCATACTTCTTGGACAGCCGTGCGAACACGAGGGAACCAATCCATGCGACAACCTGTGTTGCAAGCAGGAAGACAACCTGACCGACGGTCGGAAGACCGAGGTCCGTACCGATATTGATGCAGTTGTCGATGATCGTTCCGACGCCGTCAATATACAGGAAGAAGGCAATCAGGAAGTAAGCGACCTTGCGGTCCTGCGTGGCGATACGCTTGAGGGTCGCAAAGATCTTTTTGAAGACGGCACTGATGGAACCCTTGGTGGATTCGACATAGTTGATCTGTTTATAGTTTTTGATCAGCGGAATGGTGACCAGGAACCACCAGACTGCCGTGACCGTGAAGCCGATGATCTTACCGACATTGCGCGGTATTAACATCAGATTCTCACTCAGACCGCCGCTGATGACATAGAAGATCAGCGCGATCGTAAACGGAATACAGGAACCGATATAGCCCCATGCATATCCGTAGGAGGATACCTGGTCCATGCGGTCTTCCGTCGTTACGTCATTGAGCA
>JAFOLE010000068.1 GCA_017419465.1 Solobacterium sp.
ATGACTGGCCGGTGATCGGTACGGATGAGGATCATGACGGAAACGGAAATCCGGTTCATACCTGGGCGCTTCCGGAAGAAGGACAGCCCGTCACGCCGCATCCGACGAGTGATGCATTTGAATCGCATCAGATCGGACTGCAGTGGCAGTGGCTCGGCAATCTGAAGAAAAGCCCGTTCGGAGAGTCCGTATATCATGACGGCATCTGCCTGAAAGCACAGAATTTCTCGGGTGAAGAAGACCCGATTCTCTGGCACAGTTCCAATGTTCTGACGCAGAAGATCGTTCTGCCGGAATTCATGATGGATATTCATCTCGATGCCTCGCGTCTTGCGGAAGGCAATAAGGCCGGTATTCTCATGATGGGCGGACAGTATACGTCCCTGTACGCAGAGCGCAGAGGAGAAAAGGCGTATATCGTCCTTGCGGAATCGGAAGGCGATGATGCGGGTAAGTATGAGACCGTCAAAGCCGAATTTGAAGTGCCGGAAGATGACCTGAATGATCTGACGTTCCGGATGATCTTTGTCCGGAATACAAAGGCTTCGGTCAGTGCCCAGGGTGAAGTATCGATCATCTCCATTCACGAAGAAGATCTCTACTTCAACAGCTATGATTCCGCCAAGCCGGAACTGCGCATGTTCTTCAAGACGAAAGACGGCGCATTTACGGACAGCACATGCCGGTTTACACCGTCCGACCATACCTGGGTCGGCGCCAAGGCAGGTCTGTTTGCGGTGGCGCATCTCCATGCGGAGGAAGGCGCTGCGGAATTCCGCTCGGTAAACGTCACAGAACTTTAAACACAGGAAAAAGGACCGTCAGGCATGCATGCGCAGCCGGCGGTCCTTTTGTGATGGATCAGAAATCATTTGGAATCTTTTTCAGAACGCGGTTGCGTCCTTCTACATAATCTGTTTTCCGGCTGTTGCGGTAGGTGCGCGGGGAAACACCGAATTCTTTTTTAAAGACGTCCTTGAAGTAGTTGCTGTCGGAGAAACCCGAGTTTTCCGCAATCTCCCGGATCGAATGCGAGGTGGATACCAGTTCCGCCTCCGCATGTTTCAGACGGACATACGTCAGATATTCCTTCATGCCCATGCCGGTGATCAGATGAAACCGTTTGGAGAAGTAGGCGGGGGAGAGACCGGATTTTTCCGCAAGCATGTTCAGTGTGATCGGCAGATTGTAATGTTCGGAGATATAACGCGCGGCTTCCTGAATGGAGATGTCTCCTTCTTCCGCAACCTCATTGGAATAACCGGTATTGGTAATGCAGTGGCGGTTGGAAAGAATGAAGAACTCCTGAAACAGCAGCTGCATCATGACTTCCGTGTTCTCATCGCTGACCTTGTCTTCATGCAGCATTCTGTCAATCACATTATCAAGAAGATCCTTGTGGGAGCTCGGCGTATGAAACATCGCGGCCTTTTCGAGAAAGTGGGATTTCAGGTCCGCAAGCACATAGTCGTCTCCGCGTCGGAGATCTTCATCACGGAAGTAGATGTTGACGCGGGTCGTCTGCGTGATGTAGCGGTTGTAATGCACAAGGTTCGGCGGAACGATCATATAGTCCCCGGTATGCAGGTCGAACAGACGGTCGTCCACGAAGAAACGGGCGTTTCCTTTTTCCACGTAATAGATTTCAAAATAGTTGTGTGAATGGTTTTCCGACATCCGGTAGTCACTCGGACGCACCGTGCGGTTACAGTAAATACGGTCAATGGTGTCATTTGAAATACGCATAAAAACTTACTCCGGTCTATCCATATTCTCAATCGTTACAGAACGCAGTTTATAAGTAAACGGATGCGGGCCGTATGCGGCAGCGCCGAACGTTGCGCCGGTGAACCGCTTGCCCATACGGATGCCCTCATCGCAGAGATAGTAGACATTATCGAGCGCTGCGGTGAAGAACTCCTCTCCATCCGCAGAGCGAAGGATGAATGTCCGCTTCAGACCGTCCGTTTTCACCGCAAAGGAATATGCGGCTTCCGCCTGTTCGAGCGGATGCACGGCGCGGACAAAACTCTCGGTTCCGATCCGCTCCGTCAGTGTGCATGCATATCCTTTATCGCTGCCTGAAACCATGAACGATACCCAGGTATTTTCATCGTAATAACAGACCAGGCCGGCTTCCTGACCGTCTTCCAGCTTCGGGAGCTCCAGCGTGAGTTCCGCATCGAAACGGAAGTTTTCCTGCCGGTGAAGCAGGAGATTCCGGCTGTCGACCGAATACAGCGGGGCAGGGGAAGATTTCAGACAGATGCCGTCTTCCTGTACGATAACGGCACCTTCTTCCGGTTCCCGCGGCGTCATCCAGCCGTTTGGCCAGACGCCGGGTGTGAATGCAGTATCATCTGCCTGTGAACGGATCTGGTCCGCAAACGGCTTCGGGGAAAGAACCGAAGGGCCTTTGAGATTATTGACGATCGGCCAGCCGTCCGGGGTCCAGGTGATGGGATCGAGCGCAGTCTCTCTTCCCAGCATGCTGTATTTTCCGTCAATGTTTCTTCCGCAGAGATAGACCATATACCAGCGGCCGTCCGGCGTCATGACCGGCTTGCCGTGTCCGCAGCGTTGAATGCCGGCTTCGGGATCCATCTGCCGCATGATCGGATTATACGGGCAGGGTTCATAGACGCCCATGAGTTCCCGCGAGCGGGAAACGGTGATCCTATGTCCGGGTCCGGTGCCGCCTTCCGCATGGAAGAGATAATACCAGCCGTCTTTCTTCAGAAGATGCGGACCTTCCGGTGCGTGTTTCTGCGAGCCGTAATACAGCAGGGAAGCCTCCGAAATCTTTTCCGTGCAGTCCGATGAGAGTTCAAAGATCCGTGCACCGCGGTTTAAAAGCATGTAATGCCGTCCGTTTTCGTGGAAGATGGACGGATCGATGCCGTCCTCATAGATGAATACCGGTTTGGAATAAGGCCCTTCCGGCTGGTCGGAGGAAACGACCATCTGCCGGCGGTAGATTTCATCCGTGTCATTGTATCGGTAGGTTGCGGTGATATAGAACCGCCCGTTGTCGTAACTGATGTCCGGTGCCCAGTAGCCGCGTCCGCCTTCGAGATGTCCGAGTTCTGACCATGCAGGATCGGTAATCGCATGTCCGATGATCTCCCAGTGGATCAGATCCCGGGAATGCGAAATCGGAATGCATGGAAAGAAGATGAAGGTGGAGTTGACCATATAGTAATCTTCCCCGACACGGACAATCGAAGGGTCGGGAAAGAACCCGCGGCGGATCGGATTATGATACATGTCGGGATACGGTGTGCCGACAACCGTCTCAAAATAGGGATACAGCGTATCCGGATACTTCCGGTATGCCTCCTCATACGGCGTGACAAGATTCACATCTCCGGTAAGCGGAGACATGCCGCAGCGCTCAATCAGATAGCGGCATTTTTGAACATCCCCGGAAGCTGTGGCATAATGAAGGATGTTTCGATGCAGAGCGTCATATTCGTCAAGACTTGCCCGCGAGTATTCGACCATGTAACGCAGGATCTCAAGCGAACCGTACTGTGCCGCCATAAGCGACGGAAGCGGATCGGGAGACTGTGTCTCAGTCGCAGAAGAGGGGAACGCCGTCAGAATCTCTGTCACCTGACGGAGATCGTTCTGAATGATTGCATTCTGTAGAGGGGTCATATGCGCTCCTTCCATTGGAAAAGACAGTTCTGTCTTCATTCTAACATAGAGATGATCCGGTCCTGTATGATTGAACCGGAAGACAAACGGAGGA
>JAFOLE010000069.1 GCA_017419465.1 Solobacterium sp.
CGGTGAAGTGATCATGCATGATTATGCGGCCGCTGGGGATGAAAGCGGCCATACGCTCCCGAATGAACAGCGGTTTCGCTTCAATATCAGCGCCGGTCTAGGCTGGGATGCGGAAATCTGTTTCCGCGTGGAACAGTCCCCCTGGAAGGAAAAACTGAACCGGATCCATCTTGGAAAACTGATTTATATCGCAGAGGCCATCCGGACGATTTTCGGAATGCATCCGGTTGCCTGTGAGGTTACGGCAGGAGAAGTAAAGCAGCGGTTTGAACAATGTGTATTCTGTGCGGTTATGAATCATCGCTATGAAGGCGGCGGCTTCATGTTCGGACCGCATGCAAAGCATGATGACGGGATCCTGGATCTCTGTGTGGTAAATGATGTGACGGTTTCCTCCTTTTTCCGGATGTTTCCGAAGGCATATAAGGGTACTCAGTTTGAAACCCGCTATGCGGTTGAACTGCGGGAATCGGAATTCCGGTTTCAGACGGAGAAACCGGTCTTTGTGCATACCGACGGGGAGGTCCGGGGCCTTTCAACCGATGTGACAATTCATCTGCTGGAAGAAAAGTTGCGTCTGCTGTTCTAGAGCGTGCTATTATATCGCGTGGAGGAAATTTGAACATGAAAGAATACCAGCCTGTTGCCAGCGGAAAAGTAAGAGAGATCTACGACGATGGCGATACTCTGATCATGGTCGCAAGTGACCGGATCAGCGCGTTCGATGTGATTCTGAACAATCAGGTCACAGACAAAGGAAGAATCCTGACGGGAATGTCCCGTTTCTGGTTTGATTTTACGAAGGACATTCTTCCGAATCATATGCTTTCTGTGGATACTGCCGATATGCCGGAGTTCTTCCGGACAGACTGGTTTGCCGGACGCTCCATGAAGTGTCAGAAACTGACCATGATTCCGATCGAATGTATCGTCCGGGGCTATATTACCGGAAGCGGATGGGCAAGCTATCAGAAAGACGGCACCGTCTGCGGCATCAAGTTGCCGGAAGGCCTGAAGGAATGTGAGAAGCTGCCGGAGCCGCTCTATACCCCGAGCACAAAGGCAGAACTGGGCGACCATGACGAAAACATCTCGTTTGAGCGTTCCATTGAAGTACTGGAAAAGAAGTTCCCTGGAAACGGCAGGCGCTACGCCGAAGCGATCCGGGATGCGTCCATTGCACTGTATAAGAAGTGTGCAGACTATGCACTGTCCCGCGGAATCATCATTGCGGATACAAAGTTTGAGTTTGGTCTGGATGAAAACGGCAATGTCGTAATCGGTGATGAGATGCTTACACCGGATTCCAGCCGGTTCTGGCCGCTTGCCGGTTATGAGCCGGGCAAGAGCCAGCCGAGTTATGACAAGCAGTTTGTACGTGACTGGCTGAAGGCTAACCCGGACAGCGGTTATACACTTCCGCAGGATGTCATCGACAAGACGATTGAGAAGTACAAGGAAGCCTACGAACTTCTGACCGGTTCTGCATTCTGAGACCGCATTAATCAATTGTATTAACCACAAGGCGTCTGCACAGGCAGGCGCTTTTTCAGGCAAAACCGCAGACAAACCGCAGTGATTCCTGTAATATAATCACCTGGATAAAGAAAACATTATGACAGCACAGGATATTATTCGATTATTAATAGATTCATTCTGGAAGATCCTTCTGCCGGGTCTTACCGTTACGATCCCGCTGACGGTGATCGCATTTTCGATCGCGATGGTCATTGCGATTATCACAGCGATGGTGCAGTATGCCAATATTCCGGTATTAAAGCAGATCGCCCGCTTTTATATCTGGGTGATCCGCGGCACACCGCTTCTGGTACAGCTGTATGTCGTATTCTTCGGACTTCCGAGTATCGGAATCAAGGTGGCCGCATTTCCTTCTGCGGTCGCGGTATTTGCGGTCAATGAAGGGGCGTACTGCGCGGAAACCATGCGTGCTGCGATTGAGTCGGTGCCGTCCGGACAGATGGAAGCCGGCTACTGCGTCGGAATGAATTATCTTCAGATCATGCGCCGCATCGTTCTGCCGCAGGCATTCCGCACCGCTTTCCCGCCGCTGTTCAACTCGCTTATCGGAATGGTCAAGGATACCAGCCTTGCGGCGAATATCACGGTTGCGGAAATGTTCTTTGTGACCCAGCGGATCAGCGGACGTACCTATCAGTTCATGGCACTCTATCTTGAGCTTGCGCTGATTTATCTCATCTTTTCGACCGTACTGACACGGGTACAGGCATTCGGTGAAAAGAAACTCAATTCCTATGGAGGCAATAAGATCTGATGGCACTTCTTGAAGTCAGGGATTTACATAAATCATTCGGCGATACCGTTGTCCTCGACGGGGTATCCATGTCGGTGGAAAAGGGTGATGTGATTGCGGTGCTCGGCCCGTCGGGCGGCGGAAAAACCACATTACTCCGCTGTATCAACTTTCTTGAGACCGCTGACAGCGGCAGTCTGGTATTTGACGGAATAACGCATGATATGGCGCACATTTCCAAAAAGCAGATCAGTGAAATCCGGCTGCATACCGGATTTGTATTTCAGAACTACAATCTCTTCCGCAATAAGACCGCACTCCAGAATGTGACGGAAGGCCTGTTGATTGCCCGTCATATGGACAAGGCAGAGGCCGAGGAGAAAGGCATGCGGATGCTGGAAAAGGTCGGCATGGCGGATCGCGCATCGCACTATCCAAGCCAGCTTTCCGGCGGCCAGCAGCAGCGTGTTGCGATCGCAAGGGCACTTGCGGCGGATCCGGAGATCATCTACTTTGATGAACCGACGTCCGCATTGGACCCGGAACTGATCGGAGAAGTCCTGACCGTCATGCGTCAGCTGGCGGATGAGGGCATGACCATGATCGTTGTAACGCATGAGATGGATTTCGCCCGGAATGTTTCGTCCCGGACCATCTTTATGGAACATGGAAAAATCGTCGAAGAAGGAGAATCAAAGGCATTCTTTGAATCCCCGCGCGAAGAGCGCACCCGTGAGTTTCTGCGACTGGAGGATCGCCGCTTCTGAGCGGCGTTTTTCGTGTTAGAATAGCGCTATGAAATGTGAGAATTTCAAACAGATTATCCAGCATGGAAAGGAAACGTACGGAACGCTTCCTGCATTGCGGACGGCAGAAGCGGATGGTTCGCTGAAAACCGTTACCTATGCGGAACTGGCTGACCTTGTGGAAGCGCGCGCGGAAGCACTTTCTGCCCAGCCTTACGGATGTGTCGGTCTGTACGGTCTTCCGTCTGTGGACTGGATCGTGGATCTGTTTGCGGCGCCGATCGCCGGTAAACGCACCGTACTCCTGGACGCATCGCTTTCCCGGGAGATGACACAGAGTCTCATCGAAACGTTTGGAATTGAGGCAATCCTGCCGTCAAACACCGGATTTAAAACCACGGCGATTGCGGGAGGTGAGGTGGAGTATCCGGGACATATCCTGGTCTTTACCAGCGGCACCAGCGCTTCCAACAAAGCAGTTGTGCTGAGCCAGAAGGCACTTGCCTATTCCGCCTGGAACGGTCAGCAGATGCTGGCATGCGGACCCGATGATGTGATTGTGGAGATGCTGCCGCTGAGCCATGTATTCGGTCTTGTCTGCACATTGCTCTGGCCGCTGAGTTTCGGCGCCTGCGTCGGAATCGGCAGAGGCATGCGTTACTACACGGAAGATCCGAAAACATTCGGGACGACGATCCTGGTCATGGTACCGACGCTGCTGTCATATCTGCTTACGACCAACAGTATCAACAAGGAATGTCATACCGTGCTTGTCGGTGCAGCGCCATGCGGCGATCATGTACTGAATGCCATCCGGGATAAGGGAATCCGGGTCAGCTTCGGCTATGGGTTAAGTGAAACCGCAAGCGGTCTGGCTATCTCGGTCGGATCGGATGATCCGTTCGCGCTGGATCTCTGTCCGGATACCACATGCAGGATCAGTGAAGAGGGCGAAGTCCTGATTTCCACACCATGCATGATGGAAGGGTACTGGCACCGCCCGGAAGAAACGGCAGCGGCGCTGAAAAACGGTGTTCTGTATACGGGAGATCTCGGTGAGATCGACGGAAACGGACGCCTGCGGCTGAAAGGCCGGAAAAATGATGTGCTTGTTCTCAGCAACGGTGAGAAGATCTTCTGTCCGGAATGGGAAGAACAGCTGGCAAAGGAACTTGGTCCTGAGATTGCGGTGATCCTGTATCAGGACGC
>JAFOLE010000070.1 GCA_017419465.1 Solobacterium sp.
CGATACCTTCCGCGCAAGCATACGGTTGTAATTCTGCGCATATGCCCAGAGCTCTTTCACAGATCTGCCTTCTTTCTGGTTCTTCCGGATCCGGCTGCACAGATGGTTCACCTGGTCTTTTTCATATGCGATACGGATCATTTTTCTCGCATAGACAGTTCCAGCTGAATCCATCATCGTACAGGCCGCATCCGAACAGATACCCAGATCTACCGCACAGATCCTGCGGTCCATGACATCTGTGTTGTTCAGTTCTGCCCGCTCTTCGAATGCCCAGGTTATGTAATATCTGCCGTGTGACTTCCTGAGCGCAGGACTGCACTCCTTTCTCCCCGCACAGTGACGCTCGATATAGGAAACATCATTGTTTCCAAGCACGACCGGCATCCACACCCAGTCATGGTCCCTGTATACCTTGAGCCGATACACAAGACGCCCGCATTTTTCGATCTCACCTCCGGCATAGGAAGGATTCTTCCGGTAGATGACGGGCATCCAGTAATGATCATATGAGAGTTTCGGCTCATGTCCCTTCGGGTCTTCTTCCCAGTTCTTAAGGTTTGAACGGTAAGAACTGACGATCCCGATCGCTTCCGATACCGCAGACCTGCGGATCCCGGAAGGAAACTTATAGAATACAGCATCAAAGTCACATACTGCCGTATTCTTCTTCGTACTGTGGATCAGATGTTCGCAACAGTTATTCCGGTCTGTTCCTTTAAGCGCTTCCCATTCCTCATAGTGGTCGTTCAGGACCGGGATGATATAGGCGAGCGCATTACGGCATACGGAAAGTGTGTCATCAAGAACTCTTTTGTTCAGAGAGGTGATGACACCATTGTCATTCATGCCGTACCGGATCTCGGTATCATATGCGGAAAACAGTTTCATAAGGTCACTTTGATGTGTTGGTTCTATAATGATATTAATGCATGTAAAGTATCTGTTTGTGCTAATATTATTATATCATTTATCAATTGGTTCTACAACATCGGAGGCCTTCTTATGAACCTGAAAACGGACCGTAACTGTCACGCATTATACAACCTTCAGTATCACCTCATCATGGTCACGAAATACCGCAGGAAGTGTATCAATGAAGCTGTATTTACCATCCTCAAAGATCAGACAGCTAAAGTGCTTGAGATGAACGGCGCCTGTCTGGAAGAGATCAACTATGAGTCAGACCATGTCAATATCCTTTTATCCGCTCCGCCCCAGACAAGCCTTGCGAAACTGATCAATTCCATTAAAACGACAACGTCCCGGAGGATACGAAAAGAGATGCCGGATTATATATCAGAGTATTATGAGAAACCGTTATTCTGGAGCAGAAGCTATATGATCCTGAGTTCCGGAGGAGCACCCATCGAAGTAATAAGACAATACATCCAGGAACAGGGAACGGAAGAACACTATACCAGGAAGAAACGAAAGGCGGCTTGAACCACCCAATCCGCTGGTTGGATGGAGATTGCGCCGCCTGGAAATTTTATTCAATCGCCTCCGGAATCTGTTTCATGTAATTGGAGCCAACCGGAATACTGTCGGGCGCCATCCAGCAGGAAATGCCATTGGCCTCCAGTACCTCACGGATATGTCTGGCAACGGGTTCTTCTTCGGATTTATAGCTGATGAACACATCTGCACGGCTCATGAACGATCTCCTTCCCATGCGCCTGTATACTGTCATTCTAACAGTCAGCCCTGTCTCCACGCATCACATTTCTGTATTTGCAGGGGCTGCTTCCAGTTGCGGCATACCCTTTCCAAATCTGTCATGTTATTCTGAATTTAATAACACAGAGGTCATCCAATGTATAAAGAACTGCTTCCTGTTGTGACTGCACTGCTCATACTGCTGTATGGTCTTTTTTCCGTGCGCCGGATCCGGTTTGATCTTCAGAAGACTTCCCTGATCATGACGGTCTGTATCAGTTTTGCGGTTACAGCCCTGACATTCCCCTACTTCCTGGCAAAGAATCAGAATCTTCTGTTCTCTGTCCTTGCATCGCTCCGCTACGGCACGCAGATTCTCGGCATGAATGTGAACAGCGAAATCATCGGGTCCCTGAATCTGTCCGGCGGAATCCGATGGATCTATGTTTTCCTTCTGTATCTCCTCTACATTCTCGGACCGGTCTTTGCGTCCATGTTTCTGCTGGGGTTTTCCCGGACAATCATGGAGTATTTCCGGTTTGGCAGAAAGAAAAATGTCCATGTATTCTCCGAGCTGAATGAGAAGACCGCAGTCATTGCACAGACGCTGTTCCACAGGCATCAGGACGGTCTGCTTGTCTTCTGCGATTCGGACAAAGCTTCAGAAGCGCTCAAGACAAGAGCACGCGCCGCACATGCAATTCTGGTGCGGGAAGATGAAATCAGTCTTCGCCTCCGCAAGGGACGCAGTTATCACTTTTATGAACTGTACAGCGATCCCGGCAAAACGCTTCTGATGACCTCAAAGCTGATTTCCAGGATCCGTAAAAATAAAAAGTCCTGTTCCGCGACGATCCGGACTTTTATCAATCATTCCCAGCTTGAGGTGATCAAGGATATTGATGAACACCTTGCGGCGGAACATGCGAACGTTAAGATCCGGTACGTTGATGAAAACGCCGCGGAAGCGACAGAGTTATTTCACCGTGTGATTCCCCTTCTTCCAATCGGCACACCCGGGTATCACTATGAGATTCTGATCGTCGGATGCGGAGACTGTGGCGCAAGTATTCTGCGTACCGCTGCCTGGCTTATGGCTCTTCCGGAAAGCAGCTATACCATTCATGTAGCTGATCGGAACGCACGGACGATTGCCTCTGCCCTGAAAGCCGAAGCCCCGGAATTTCTGAATGCGCCGCTGGATTGCTACTTCAGGAATTCCTCCGCCGGAAAGAACTATGACATCGTGTTCCATGATCTGAACGTGGAGAGCACCGACTTTACAGAACTGCTTTCCGCATTAAAACAACCGGATCTTTCTGTCATATGCACGCATGATGATATTCTCAATCATCGTATCGCAAAACAGATTGAACGATTCTGTCCGGGCTCCGGGAAATCCTCTCCTCTGACCGCAGTGCGGATGCGCTCCGGCAAAACAGCAGAACTCGTCAGAGATGAGTCCCCCTTCCTTTATTTCGGCAGTCTTGAAAGCCGCTACAGCTACAGCAGTCTGATACATCCCGAACTCGAAGAAGCCGCAAAGGTTGTTCACCGTTCCTACTATGGTTCTGATGAATGGACACCGGAAATCGAACAGACATTCTTCCGGTATGTGAATTATGACAGTTCCTTTGCACAGGCACTGACCATGCTGGCAAGAAGAAGATGGATCCTTGCGTCAAAGCCGGACGGTGTAAATCCGGACGACTGGATCCATCAGGTGCTGAACGATGAGAAACAGCTGGCGGCACTTGGTTACGCAGAACATGACCGCTGGAATGCCTATCAGCGGATCAGCGGATGGCGCTGCGCTTCCCTGGAAGAAACGGAAGCCATCGCCCGTGAGAGTGATGGAAAACGTGTAAAGAGTGACCGCCTTCTGCTTCATCCGGCAATCGTGCCGGGAAGTGAACTTGCCGCAAGAGAACAGGCGGTGAATGCCATCCGCAGGAAGTACTGGCCGGATGCGCCGGGAGTGAATTATGTGCAGGCGGACCGGCAGATTATTGCGTGTCTTCCCGAAATACTGAAATCGGAGCCGATCGATGGGCAGAAAATATAATGCATTCATCTCTTACCGGCATAATGAGCGGGATACGCTTGTTGCCTCTGAACTCCAGACACAGCTGGAGCGGTTTC
>JAFOLE010000071.1 GCA_017419465.1 Solobacterium sp.
CGGTACCAGCAGGATATTCGGCGTTACGTTATGTTCTTTCGCAAAGGAGAGAATCGTTTCTGCATTGGAATCAAGTACAGTCTTGTCTGCTGAGGCAAACCGGGACACGAGACGTTCTTCCTTTGCGTAGTAGATATCGTTGTTTTCAATCGCCAGCATGCCTCTTCGGATCATGGATTTCAGTTCGATCCAGAAGTCACGGTTCATATAGTGATCACTGAACCAGGTTTCAAAGTCATCATCGAACCGTCCGCCGAAGATATGTGAAGGGGACAGATCCGGTGCCGGGGCCAGCGTCCGGTTTTCATTCCAGCTCACGGTTTCCTTCGGTGCCAGCGCATTCCATATCGAAAAGATACCGAGAATACCGGTAAAGATCAGTATCGTGGATATCTGTATCAGTCGTTTTTTCTTCTGCATATCAGAACCTGAAATAAAGGAACGGATTATATGACGCATCAACGATGAATGCCGTGCATGCGATCAGTCCTGCGGCCGTAACCAGAGGCATGAGATATTCGCCTTTTTCACTGCGCAGGAAGTTCCATTTTGTTTTTGCGATGGGGGTTGCTGCGATGGCGCAGATTACAAGCAGGACAAGGTTGTCACGCAGGTAATACAGCGTAAGACCGTCCGCAAGCCGTCCGCAGCCGCCGAACATGGCACCGATATAGGCAAATCCCTTTGCGAGATCAGTATTCGCGAAGATCATCCAGTTGAGAATGACAAGAATCATGGTATATACATGACCGACCCAGGCAGGCGCTTTCTCAAGCCATTTCAACAGGAACAGCTTTTCGATGATCAGCACAATTCCGTAGAAGACACCCCAGAGCACAAAATTCCAGGAAGCACCGTGCCAGAAACCCGTAAGCAGCCAGACGATCATGATATTGAGAATCTGACGCCGGAATCCGTGCCGGTTTCCGCCGAGGGGAATATAGACATAATCCCGGAACCAGAAGGACAGGGACATATGCCAGCGGCGCCAGAATTCAGTGATCGTTCTGGAGATGTAGGGATAGTTGAAGTTTTCAAGGAAATCAAATCCCAGCATCTTTCCCATGCCGATCGCCATATCGGAATAGCCGCTGAAATCATAGTAGATCTGGAAGGTATAGCAGATGGCGCCGATCCATGCGGTCGCGGCAGACTGCTGGGAAGCAGGGAGTGCGGCAATCGCCTCATATACCTGACCCGCATTGTTTGCCAGAAGCACCTTCTTGCATAAGCCTGCCATGAAGCGCCGGATGCCTTCATAGAATCCGTCCGCGGTAATGAAGCGGGAGTTAAGCTGACGGGCGATATCCGTATAACGGACGATCGGTCCGGCAATCAGCTGCGGAAACATGCATACATAAGCACCGAAGGACACAAGACTTTCCTGCGGGTCCGTGTCAAACCGGTAGAGGTCGATCGGATAGGACATGGTCTGGAAGGTATAGAAGGAAATGCCGATCGGCAGTCCGAGATGCAGCGGCTTGATGAACATGAGTCCCAGCGCATTGAGATTCTCCGCAAGGAAGTCCCAGTATTTGAAGAAACCAAGCAGCGCAAGGTTGAACACCATGCACAGGATCAGATACCGTTTCGCCTGATCGCGGTGATCTTTCCGGGTATTTCCGATTGCCCGTCCGAACAGCCAGTTGATGATGATCGAGGCGACCATGATCAGTACATAGACCGGTTCGCCCCAGCCGTAGAAGAACAGGCTTACGATCAGAAGCACAAAATTGCGCCAGCGCATCGGCACAAGAAAATAGACCGCAAGAACGATCGGGAGATAGGCGTATAAGAATGTCAGACTGCTGAATACCATAGTGTTTTCAAATCCGAGGCTTATTATATATTAGAAGCCACATAAATAACAGAACAACCGCCGCAGGTAATGCTTTCGTTTTGCGGTGCGAGATGATACGATGCTAACCGGTGAAAATCTATGAAACAGAAACGAAATTATCCGTCAGTGACGATTACCAAAAAACAGGAACGTTCCGTCCGGAGCGGCCATCCCTGGATCTATGAAGATGAGATCCTGAAGAGTGAAGGAACCTTTGAAAACGGGTGTCTTACCGATGTGTTTTCCGAGAAGGGAACCTATCTTGGGACCGGACTCTGGAGTGAACAGTCCAAGATCCGTATCCGGATTCTGGACCGCAATGCGAATGAGACATTCGGGGATGCATTCTTTATCCGCCGGGTAACCTATGCGCTGGATTACCGCTATACCGTGATGGGGGAAGATGTACGTGCCTGCCGTCTGATCCACGGGGAGGCGGACGGTCTTCCGGGACTTACCGTTGACCGCTACAACGATATTCTGGTGAGCGAAGTGCTCTCCTACGGAATCGATCAGCGCAAGGATGTCATCTATCATGCGCTGGCAGATTATCTTTCAGCACGCGGAGAGCCGATCATCGGCATCTATGAGCGCAACGAAGGGGAACTCCGGTTGAAGGAAGGCCTGACCCAGTATAAAGGATGGGCGGACATCGGTCTTCCGGTTCCGTCATCGGTCCTGACGGAAATCACGGAAAATGAAATCCGCTATGAAGTGGACGTGGAAAACGGACAGAAGACCGGATTCTTTCTCGACCAGAAGTATAACCGCCGGGCCATCTGGCCGATTGCGAACGGACGCACGGTTCTGGATTGCTGCACACATACGGGAAGCTTTGCGATGAATGCCGCAAAAGCCGGCGCAAAACATGTGACCGCATCGGATATTTCTGAATTTGCGCTGGAACAGGCAAAGCGGAATGCGGAGAAAAACGGCCTGATTGGTAGGATGGATTTTGTCTGTTCGGATGTCTTTGAACTGCTGGAAAACCTGCGGAAAGCCCCGAAAACCTACGACATGATCATCCTTGATCCGCCCGCATTTACCAAGAGCCGCCGGACCTTTTCCGCCGCAAGGAACGGGTACTTGAAGATCAATGCGGCCGCGATGCGCCTGCTGCCAAGGGGAGGCTATCTTGCGACCGCTTCCTGCAGTCATTTCATGCCGAATACGGAGTTCAGGGCAATGCTGAAGGAGGCTGCCGACAGTGTGGGTGTTTCGATCCGCATTGTGGAAGAGCGGCATGCGGCGATGGACCATCCGGTGCTCATGGCGGTCCCGGAAACCGAATATCTGAAATTCTACATTCTTCAGATCGTCTGAAGTACCCTTTGAAAATCAAAAAAATTCATTGCAGTTTCACGAATTGTGAAAACTGCCACATACTGCTCACCATGCGTTCTGTGCTATAATGCAGGTAATGGAGGTGTGCTCGTGTACAAAGTGAACGATGTCGTTGTTTACCGGCGTGATGTATGCCGGGTTACCGGAAAAAAGAAGAGCGATTTTACGGGCGAAATGTGCTACGTGCTTGTGCCGTATAACAGTACAGATAATTCCGTCACGATGCAGGTGCCGGTTTCCAACAAAGCAGGCCACCTCAGAGATCTTGTGTCCAAGGATCAGATCGACGAGCTGATTCAGAATGCGCCGGGTATAGAGACACTGGAGTCGAAACCCGCCAATATGAAGAGTCAGTATGCGACACTGATGAAAGGGGATTCCCTGGAGGATCTCATCTGCATTATCAAAACATCCTACCTCCGCAATGACGAGCGGATGAAAAATCACAAGAAACTTGCGAGTATTGACGCAGAATATCTGGACAAGGCGGAGAAGCTTCTGTACTCCGAACTGTCGGTTGTGCTGGATATGACATACGATGAGTCCAAGGAGTTTTTTGAGAAGGAAGTGGCACTTGTCGAAAAGCGGAATGCGAAAGCAAAAACAAAATCAAAAGCCAGGGCAAAAGCGAGCTGATCCGGGGCCTTGCCGTAAACCATGAAAAAAAGCAATTCGTTCGTGTA
>JAFOLE010000011.1 GCA_017419465.1 Solobacterium sp.
AAAGGGAACTTGTGTTCCACCCGCATCATGGTTGCTTCAAATACTGCGCTGGTGTTCATGTGGATTACCTCCCTGCACCTGTAAGACTACCGGGTGAATCTGTGACAAATCTGATACCAATGTGAATTTTGTCTGAACAATTTCATGCATGAAAAAACAGGCATCCATGGATTCTGAATGCCTGCTGTACAGCGCAGTGTTTATGAATAATTAATTATTTGCTCTTCTGTTCGAGGTCGCGCAGCTGATCGTTCAGAAGCTCTACAAGCCGGCGCTTGGAATCGATGATCGTGAGCACATCGTTCATGTCTTCCATCTTCCGTCCGCTCTGCAGGGACTCATAATACGCTTCGCCAAGACGGATATAGGCCTTGTTCAGACTGCGGGTGTGTTCGCCGATCTGGGAACGCAGTTCAATCTTCTTCCGCTCCCGTGCAATGGTGTCAGACAGATCCTTTGTATTGTCGCGGACAAACTTTACGACCTTGTCGCTCTCGCTGTCGACGTATTTCATCCAGTCATTTGTCGATTATTCAAAGCGGCTGCCGAACTTTTTCAGTTCCTGTTCAAGTTTCTTCATTTCATCTGCCATGTGTTATTTACCTGCCTTTCCGATCAGTTCATCGATCATGGTTTTGATTTCTTTTAGGTCGCTCCCTGCCTGTCCGGCAAGATCCGCGATCCCGCTGACGATCAGTTTTGCGAAGTATTCCGGATTCGGAACACTCATCTTTTTCAGTTCATTTCCTTCTTTCAGAAGTTTTGACAGCGTTTCAGACGCCGTCTGCTTTGCCTCTTCCACACTGCGGGATGACAGGATCGTGAGATCGATCGAATCATTCTTCCCCTGCAGGTTGTCCCACATCGTACGGAATGAGGTAATGGTATTTTCCAGAAATCCGTTCAGCCGCTCATCAAAGTCATTGGCCGGGTCAAGCGAACGCTGAATTGCCTGGCGAAAATCCTTATTGTATTTTTCGCTGATGGCATCAATCACATCATCCTTTGATTTGAAATAGTAATAGAACAGTCCTTTTGCGACATCCAGTTCCCGGACGATGGAATTGACCGTCGTATCTACGATACCGTTTTCCCGGAACAGTTTCTCCGCTGCCTCAACAAACTCACTGCGGCGGACTTCCGTATCTTTCGGCTCTTTCACAGGTCTCACCTCCATGAATCCAATGTAAATACTGACTGACCGCCAGTCAATAGTCTTTGGCAATTATGTGAAAACTGCGTATTTTGATAGAATATGGAATATGAAAATAATCTGTCCCATCTGCGGCAAACCGCTTGTAAAACAGGAACGCTCTGCGCTGTGTGAACAGCGTCATTGTTTTGATTATGCAAAATCCGGATATCTCAACCTACTGCGGTCTTCCGGTGGTGACCATGGCGACAATGCGGCCATGGTTCAGGCAAGAACCGCCTTTCTGAATACCGGTGCCTATGCCTTTCTTCGGGAGACGGTCACTTCGCTGCTTGCGGAGGAGCCGGTCGGCGTCTTTGCGGATCTTGGCTGCGGAGAAGGCTATTACACAGCCGCATGCCCCGGCGAAGAAAAATACGGATTTGATCTGTCCAAAGCCGCCGTCACAAAAGCCTCCAAAACAGACCGCACCACCCAGTATGCGATTGCCTCGATCTTTCACCTTCCCCTGCCCGATTCCTCCGTGGATGCCGCGCTGACCTGCTTTGCGCCGGCGGCGGGAGAAGAGCTCGAACGGATTCTGAAACCCGGCGGACGGTTTGTCTTCGTCCAGCCGGCCGCACGGCATCTCTATGAACTGAAGGATGTGCTCTATGAGGATCCTTATGAGAATGACGAAACGCCTCCGGTGCTTCCGGAGTCCCTGCATATGGAAAAGGAACGCATTATCACCCGCATGTTTCATGCGGACAACGCGTCCCTTATGAATCTCTTTCAGATGACTCCCTACGCCTATAAGACGGGCGCGGAAGGAAAAGCCCGGCTTGAGGAGGTTCCGTTCCTGGATATCACAGCCTCATTTGTGGTCAGAGTCTACCGGCGTGCCGGTTCATCTTCCATCTCGTAAATATCGTTTCCCTCGCTGTCGATTCCGACAAAACAGGGAAACTCTTTTAATGTGAGCTTTACGACTGCTTCCGCAAGCAGGTCTTCATACGCCACCGGTTCAGCATGAATGATGCAGTGGGAAAGCAGTGCACCGGCGCCCCCGCAGGCGACAAAATACACGCCGTGATGTCTGCGGATACTGTCAATGACCTCCGGGCTTCTGCGTCCCTTTCCGATCATGACGCGTAACCCTTCGTCCATCAGTTTCGGGGTATATTTGTCCATCCGGCTGCTGGTCGTCGGACCGGCAGATCCGATCGCCCGCCCTTCGGCTGCCGGGGTCGGACCGACATAATAGATGGCCGCATTCTGAATTTCAAACGGCAGCGGTTCCCCGCGTTCAAGACTCTCGATCATCCGTTTATGCGCCGCATCCCGTGCAGTATATACCGTTCCGGAAAGCAGCACCCGGTCCCCTGCGTGCAGGGAAGTCAGGACCGACTGCTCTGCGGGAAGTGTAATAGTCTTCATAATACAACCTCCTTATGCCGGCAGGCATGACAGCAGATATTGACCGCACACGGCAAACCGGCAATGTGCGTCGGTGCCGTTTCGATTTTTACCGATAATGCGGTTGTAACGCCATGGAGCCCCATCGGACCGATCATCAGTCGGTTTGCGGCTTCAAGCAGTTCCTCTTCCAGCTTCCGGTACCGTTCATCCGCATTTCCGTCATCCAGTTTTCGCAGCAGTGCCCGTTTGGAGAGATAGGCACTGTAATCAAAGGTTCCCCCGATTCCGACGCCGACGATCATCGGCGGGCAGGCATTCGGACCGGCAAGACGGATCGTCTCCAGCACAAAGTCCTTTACCCCTTCGAGTCCTTCCGCCGGTTTCAGCATTTTGATCCGGCTCATATTCTCCGAGCCAAATCCCTTTGCGGTAAGTTCAATTCTGACCTGGTCGCCTTCCGTGATGTCAAAGTACACGACAGCCGGTGTGTTGTCTTTTGTATTGATGCGCTCAAACAGCGGATCACTGACAACGGACGCTCGCAGATGGGATTCTGTATACGCCTGGCGCACGCCTTCCTGCACCGCTTCCTTCACGGATCCTCCGGCAAAGTGCAGCTCCTGTCCGGCATGGATCCATACCGTCACAAGACCGGTGTCCTGACAGATCGGAATCCGTTCTTCGGACGCAATTTTCGCATTTTCTTCCAGCATTTCCATCGCAGCCTGAGACCGGATGCCGGGTTCGGCATCTTTTGCCTCATGGAGCTTTTTCAGGATATCCGGGCTGTAGTCAAAGGCAATCTCCTGACAGGCGGCTTTTACCGCTGCGGTAATATCGCTTACGTTCACCTCTCTGATCATATGCATTTCCTTCTTATCCGTTTCACGCACCAATTATATATTGTTTTGCGCAGAGAGCACCCCCACTTGAAGAGCTTTGGACAGCGTGCTATATTTTAGCAGTCGGCACATAAGAGTGCTAAAACAACAAAACGTTACGGAGGTATTAACAATCATGGCAAAAAAACAGTTTAAGGCAGAATCCAGACGCCTGTTGGAGATGATGGTCAACTCCATTTACACCAACCGTGAAATCTTCCTGCGGGAACTGATTTCCAACGCAAGTGATGCCCTGGACAAGCGGTATTTCGAGGGACTGACTGACAAGTCCAAAAATGCATCGAAGAAAGATCTCTGGATCAAGATCACTCCGAATAAGGATGCCCGTACGCTGGTCATTGAAGATACCGGCATCGGTATGACCGATAAGGAACTGGAATCCAATCTCGGTACGATTGCCCGTTCCGGATCTGCGGAATTCCGGGAAGCCCTGGAAAAGAACACATCCAAGATTGATATCATCGGTCAGTTCGGTGTCGGCTTCTACAGCGCCTTCATGGTCGCCAAGAAAGTAACCGTTGATTCCCGCCCGGCCGGCGGAGACAAGGCATACCGCTGGGTATCTTCCGGTGAAGACGGCTATACCATTTCAGAAATCGAAAAGGATACTGTCGGCACAACCATCACCCTGGAACTCAAGGATGATACCGAAGACGAGAAGTTCGGCGAATTCCTGGAAGAGTGGACGATCCGCAACCTCATCAAGAAGTACAGCGATTATGTCCGTTATCCGATCAAGATGGATGTGAAGAAGTCCATTCCGGATCCGACCGAAGAAGGAAAGACCATCGACACCATGGAAGAGGAAACCCTCAACTCCATGGTTCCGCTCTGGAAGAAAAACAAAAACAAGATCAGCGATGAGGACTATAACGAGTTCTACAAGAGCACCTTCTCCGACTGGGAGAACCCGCAGCGGCACCTGCATTACAACGTGGAAGGAAATGTCAGCTACACTGCCCTGCTCTACATTCCGGGAAAGACTCCGTTCAATTTCTACAATACGGACTATGAATCCGGCCTGCGTCTTTATTCCAAGGGCGTATTCATTCTCGACAATGCCAAGGACCTCCTTCCGGAGTGCTACCGGTTTGTGAAGGGTCTTGTGGACAGTGATGATCTGAACCTCAACATCTCCCGTGAGATTCTCCAGCAGGACCGTCAGGTCAAGGCACTCTCCAAGTCCATTGACAAGAAGATCACCGGCATGCTGGAAGACATGCTGGAAAAAGAGCGTGAGGAATATGAGAAGTTCTATGAGAACTTCGGTCTCAATCTGAAGTACAGTATTTACAAGTCCTACGGTGCACTGAAGGAAAAACTCCAGGACTTCCTGCTGTACCGCTCCTCCAAAGACGGTTCGTACACCACCCTGAAGGAATATGTTTCCCGGATGAAGGAAGACCAGAAGGAAATCTATTATGCCTGCGGTTCCACCATCGACGACATTGAGAAACTCCCGGTTCTCTCCAAGGTCAGAAACAAGGGATATGAGATCCTCTACTTCACGGATTCCATCGATGAGTTTGTCATCCGGATGATGATGAACTATGACGAGAAGCCGTTCCGCTCTGTTACGGAGGCAGGACTTGACCTCGATACCGAGGAAGAAAAGAAGGCACGCGAAACAACCGCGGAAGAGAACAAGGACATGCTGGAGGCGATGAAGAACGCCCTCGGTGAAAATGTCAGTGAAGTACGCATCTCTTCCCGTCTGACGGACGATCCGGTCTGCCTCGTCGCCGACCAGGGAATGTCCATCGAAATGGAGAAAGTACTTTCCCAGGATCCGATGAACCGCGGTCTCAAGGCAACCAAGATTCTTGAGATCAACCCGAACCATCCGATCTTCGCAAAACTGCAGGATGTCTTCCGCACCCAGCCGGATGCGCTCAATGATTATGCGGACATCCTCTATGATCAGGCACGTCTGATCGAAGGTCTGCCGATCGAAGATCCGGCGGAATATGCACGCCGTATCGTTGATCTGATGGTCAATGCGGCACTGCCGAAAAAAGACGACTCCCCTGTCGAAGCGGAAATCGTCGAATAATCTGATTCCTGTCTGACCGGTTCATAAGAGCCGGTCTTTCTTATTGTCTTTGTGATAACAGAACCGCCGCAAACATCAGCGCACAGCCGCACAGTTCCCGGACCGACAGCACTTCATGCAGTAACAGAAATCCGAATACCGCACTGAAGACTGACTCAAGGCTGAGCAGCACACTTGCGGCGGCCGGATCTGCGTCCTTCTGTCCGATCGCCTGCAGGGTGTACCCAAGCCCGGCGGACATCAGACCGGCATACAGAATCGGGACTGCCGCCTTCCGGATTCCTGCCGGATCAATGCGTTCAAACAGAACCGCGCCGAGCATTCCAAGGACTCCGGCAGAAAGAAACTGAATGCCGGAGAACCGGATCGGATCGAGGTCTTTGACAACATGGTCAATCACCAGAATATGTACTGCAAACGCGCAGGCGCAAAGCAGTTCCAGCAGCTCGCCGGCTCCGATGGCTCCGTTTTCTGCCCCGGAGAGCAGATACAGGGCAATCACTGCCAGAACAGCAGAGATCCAGATATGCAGTTTTACCTTCCGCCGCAGAAAGACAGCCGCAAATACCGGTACCAGCACCACATACAGTGAAGTAATAAAGCCTGCCTTTCCGGCGGTCGTCCAGCGGATTCCCGCCTGCTGGAGGACACTTGCGATGATCAGAATCACACCGCAGAGAATGCCGGTTTTAACAAGGCCCTTCTGATTGTTTCGTTTCGGCAGTGACACCCATCGTTCCAGCGGTTTTGCGAGTAACAGAATTTCCGCTCCGCCAAGCAGAAAGCGGATCCCGTTAAA
>JAFOLE010000012.1 GCA_017419465.1 Solobacterium sp.
CAAGCGCTAAGCGTCTGGCTAATAAAGTCAAAACGAAACGGTCAAAATCGATGAATCAGAAAGCGAAAAGTTCCTACAAATACAGAAAGAAAAGGGGCTTATAAACTTCCGGACTTAACCGGAGGTTTTTTTACAGCCCCTGTTTTCATTATGAGTCCGTAACCCGGTTATGCCGGAATGCCGAAGACGACAAGTTCCTTCATCTCAAGCTCATGTTCAGAGACATATTTGTCGAGATCCGGATAGCTTTTGATCACCTGATAGCCCAGGGATTTCCAGTTTCCTTCGATCCCGTAGGTATTCATGAAGGCTTCCACGCCTGCCTCTGCGGAAGGCATCGGAGTGATCTGGACACGGCCCTTGCGCTTGTCGAGCTCATTCCATCCCGAGACGACGCTGTCGTCTTCCGGAAGAGCATCTGATTCCCGTTTTCCGGTTTCACCGTGTACAGTAATACCAGGAGGATTTCACAACCATGGCAGAAACACTGACAACGCTCAAAGCACGCCGCAGCTGCCGTGCATACAAGCCGGAGCTCATTGAAGAAGAAAAACTGAATGCCATTATTGAGGCAGGCACCTTTGCCGCAACCGGCATGGGAAAACAGTCTCCGATCATCATTGCGGTCACGGACAAGGCAATGCGGGATAAGCTTTCCAGAATGAATGCCGCGATTCTCGGCGCCGACATGGACCCGTTCTACGGAGCACCGGAACTGCTCATCGTCCTTGCGGATAAGGCAGTGCCTACGCATGTATATGACGGAAGTCTTGTCATGGGCAACCTGATGAATGCGGCGGCGGACCTTGGAGTCGCCTCCTGCTGGATTCACCGGGCAAAAGAAGAATTTGAGAGCGAAGAAGGAAAGGCGATTCTCAAAGACCTCGGCATCGAAGGAGACTACGAAGGCATCGGTCATCTGATCCTTGGCTATGCGGCACAGCCGGAAGCGGCACCTGCCCCGCGCAAGGAAGGCTACGTCTACCGGATCTGAGCGCAGACTTAAAACGGCATGTGATGATCACATGCCTTTCTTATGTTCGATGAGAGTTAAAGCCACTTCTTTTTCTTGAACCAGATCAGGGAACCGATGACGATCAGGATACTGACAATGATCACTGCAGGATATCCCCAGACCCATCCAAGTTCCGGCATATAGCGGAAATTCATTCCATACCATCCGGCAATCAGAGTCAGCGGCAGGAAGATGGAGGTAATTACCGTAAGCAGAGTCATGATGCGGTTCTGACGGATATCAATGCCTGACTGAAACAGATCCCGCAGCTGCGTTACATACTCGCGCTGTCCGCTGACAAGTGTCTGAAGACGGATGACCCGCTCCGTAAACATATGGAAATAACGCAGGGTTTCTTCCCGGAAGAACCCGTTTTCGTTTTCTTCCAGTTCCTGACTGAGATCGATCAGCTGTTCATAGTGAATGCGCAGGTCGAGAAGATCACCGCGGATCTCATTGAGCTGCGGCGGCATCACTTCCGTCTCATCTGTTGTGATGGATTCCTCCACTGCATTCAGGCGGTGTTCCGTCTCCTCCAGCATGCCAAGATCACCGGCAATCGTGCTTTCCAGAAGATCATACAGAAACCGCTCCAGTCCCGGCAGGCGCCATTTCTTGGTGGTGCGGATGCGTTCCACCAGCGTTACCACATAACCGGTGTCATCCACCAGCACGATGCCCTTTTCATCGAGCGCAAACGAGAAGCCCCTCGCTTCGCTGTGTCCGTAGGTCAGCGCCGGACGGCGAAAGGAACCGGTCAGGGAGTCCATGTTTACGATTGCCTTGGTTTCCCGCGGCAGACCGGGATCCATATCCATATCGATTCCCATGTCAAAGGAATCATTTACTTCTTCCCATTCCTTCCAGGTCAGCACTGCCGCAAACTGACAGTCCGCAGTTTTGATATCCTCTGCCTGACACGGGCAGAGCGACTCTTTAATCAGATAATAGTTCATAATTGTTCACTGAAAGCATTATACGACAGACAGTATGCCGGACGGCGCGTATATTGTTTTCTTTTCCGGCAGCTGAGAGGCAAGTTTCATTGGCCGGATTCTTACAGTCGGATCAGAGTGTGGAATAGAACACCCAGAAGAAGATGTAGGCAGGAATGACTGCCGCAAGCGTGAAGGGAATACCGATGCGGAAGAAGTCGGAGTTCTTAACCTCATAGCCTTCCCGGCGCAGAATTCCGATACCGGTGATATTGGCAGATGCGCCGATTGGGGTGAGGTTCCCGCCAAGGGTCGCACCGGAGAGAAGTCCGAAGTACAGCAGTGTTGGATTAACGCCCATCGTAAGTGCAATGCCCCTGACAACCGGCAGCATCGTTGCGACATACGGAATATTGTCGATGAATGCGGAGATCAGTACACTCGCCCAGGTGATGATCGTATAGATCAGGAAGAGGTTTCCGCCGCCGATCTTTGTAAAGAAATCCGCTACGGCCGAGACAACGCCGGCCTTACTGATTCCGCCTACGACCATGAACAGTCCGAACAACAGCAGTAAGGTATCATAGTCGATCTCATGGATGACCTTCTTCACCGCATCAAGACTGCGGTCATGTAATGCACGGATGATCAGTCCGATGACGAGCAGTGTCATGCAGATGTAGCCGTTGATCATTGCCGGCATCCCTTCCAGCATGGACGCAATGATTAATCCGAGCACCATGGATACCATCAGGATGGAGGGCACATAGTCCGTTACCACCGTGCGCTCCCGCGAACTTACCGGCTGTGTTTCCCTGCGGAACAGCACAAGCAGTAAGGATGCGGCGGTCAGTGCGCCGAGTTCCACCGCAAAGAAGATGCCCGGACGGCCTTTATAGACAAAGAAGTCCATGAAGTTCATACCTGCATATCCGCCCAGCAGGATCGAAGTCGTATCACCGACCAGAGTGGCTGCGCCCTGCAGGTTGGACGATACCGCAATCGCAATGATCATTCCGACCGGATTGATCTTCAGCTTGCGGGAGATTTCCAGCGCGATCGGCGCAATCATGAGCACCGTTGCGACATTGTCGATAAAGGCAGAGACAATACCCGCAAACAGGGACAGCGATACAATGGTCCACTTTACATTGGGTACCTTTTCCAGAATGATGTCTGCGATCAGCGCAGGCATTTTTGATTCAATCAGCAGGGATACGATACCCATCGTACCCGCGATCATCATCAGGACATTGTAGTCCACGCAGGCCATTGCCTCCGGGACACTGAGGATTCCGCTGATGATGAACACCAGCGCCGAACAGAGCGCAATCCATGGCCGGTATTTCGGTATTCCCAGCATCAGCGCATACGTAATGATAAATACAATTGCCGCAAACAGCATACTTCTGATAACTCCTCCCGTTTCTTCGGTGAGAAAAAAGAAAAAGACCTCACCATGTGTAAAACCACCAAGGTAAAGTCTCGCCGTTTGCATTCACAGAACCGGATCATTTTGATCGTGCTGACGATCGGGGAAACGCCCTCAGGCGCCGGCTACTCCCTGTACCGTATCTTTTGTATCATGAATCCGGACCGGGTTCAACAGGTCATACAGCAGGTTCCTGTCAGAAAATACCGCTTTGAACATGAAGTCGTCTGTGATGGGGATGATTTTTGTTTTTCCGGGTCTCATACTTTCTATATAGAGCACACAGATTCAAATCCCCCGTACCGCAGTCAAAAATATTTAGTATTCCGTATATTCGTATTCTTTATGATATTAAAATATTATTCAATTGCACTGATGCAATCTCCGCATGCGCCTTCCGGTTCAGTCCATGCGATTCTGTTCTTTTTCATTTCGCAGTTCCACGACCCGCTTCATGCGGAGGTCGGGAATGATCCAGGGTGCTACAGCTGCCACCAGCAGCGGGCAGCAGGCATAGTGCACGCCGGGGATAAACGAGGCAATCAGCGCAAGCAGATCCACCGCAAGCGTCCAGCGTTCCTTGCGGCGGTCTTCTGCGGCAGTCTTCAGGATCTTACAGTCATCCGCATGGATGACCATGTATTCGAGCAGCTGATAACTCAGTGCAGCCCCAAGATTCACCAGTACATATACCCGTACCGGAATCATGGAGAAATCAGATTTTCCGACCCATCCGGTCGTTACCGGCAGAAAG
>JAFOLE010000072.1 GCA_017419465.1 Solobacterium sp.
GAAGTGGCAGAGGAAGACCTTGCGGAAAAGATAGAACTACTCAACAACAGACCGAGAAAGTGCCTGGGATATCAGACACCATCCGAAGTATTTAATGCCACTCACAAAGATTGTTGCGCTTAAATTGACAAATTATCCATACAAAAATACCCCCTTACTGGTTTGTCCAGCTTTGGGGGTACATATCAATTCCGAGTCTGTTTTCATATTCCGAAGAAGATTTTAAATCCGATCAGGATCAGGATGACACCACCGAAGATCGAAGCCTTATCGGAAAGCGCCGTTCCTGCCCTGCGACCAATCAGGAGACCGGCAAGACAGATTATATAAGTAACGCCGCCGATAATCAGCGAAGCACCGAGTGCTTCCGGAAATTCATAGTTTGCGATGGTAAAACCGACAGACAGTGCATCGATGGAAGTTGCGATACCCTGCAGCGCAAGATCATGCATGCTCAGGATATGGGAAACTTCTTCTTTCTCCTTATCCGGATGAAGTCCTTCGTAAATCATATTTCCGCCGATATACGCAAGAAGAATCAGTGCGATCCACGGAATCAATGTCTGAACCTGCGTAAAGATCGTCACGACCGTATGCACACAGATCCACCCGATCAGCGGCATCAGAAACTGAAATCCCGCGAATGTTCCCGCAATGATGTTCATCCGCTTCCGGCTCATCGACGGATCATTCAGTCCGTTTGCCAGAGATACGGAGAATGCGTCCATCGCAAGACCGACTCCCAGCATGCAGGCATTTATTACAAAACGAAACATCCGTTACCTCTTCACTCTCATAGTGTCTGTCATCACACGTCCTAAACAGAACACACGACCTGTTCAGTTTCACATTGCAGTAAATAGTTAGTCAACTTAAACTTTCATCTTTTCTGTCTTCACTTTTCATTTCGGGTTATGATTAATTCAATGAAAGGGTAATTCCGACTATGTTTAAAGAGTATCGCTACGATGGTTCAAAACCGTTACGTCTGAAGAAGGTCAAGACGAACGACACGTCCCTCTGCGAAGACCGCGAAGCCGCAGAGGCAAAACTCGCCAAAAACAACAAGAAAATTGATTCGCTCCAGCAGAAGCTTTATGCCGAGAAAAAAGAAGGCGTTATCTTCCTGTTTCAGGCAATGGACGCTGCTGGAAAAGACGGCACGATCCGCGCTGTTCTGCAGTGCCTGAGCCCGCATGGTGTATACGAGGCGGCATTCAAATCCCCGTCTTCCGAAGAGCTTGCGCATGAATATCTCTGGCGCGTTGCGGCGATGGTTCCGGAAAAAGGTGAAATCGCCATCTTCAACCGCAGTCATTATGAAGATGTTCTGATTGGCAAGGTCCGTGAGCTTTACAAGACTCAGACGCATGCTGACCGCATCGATCCGGAAAAGATGATTGAGAATCGTTACGAGGACATCAAAAACTTCGAAAAATATCTCTGGAACAACAGTATCCGTGTCGTGAAGATCTTCCTGAACGTATCCAAGGATGAACAGGCACGCCGCTTCCTTTCCCGTATTGAGGAGCCGGAAAAGAACTGGAAGTTCTCCGAATCCGACTGGAACGAGCGCAAATACTGGGATGCATATCAACAGGCATTTGAAGATGCCATCAACGCAACATCCACAAAGGAATGCCCGTGGTTTGTCGTACCGGCTGACCACAAATGGTACATGCGTTATGTCGTCAGTGAGATCATCCTCGATACATTGAAGGAAATGGATCCCCATTATCCGGAAGTTACGAAAGAACGCCTTGAAACCTTCCAGACCCTGAAAGAACAGATCAAGAGCGAACTTCCGCCGCAGGATGTCAGTGCCAAGACCATTCCTGTCTATTCGGAAGAGCCGAAGAAAAAGAAGAAAAAAGAAAAGAAGGGAAAATGACTGATTCTCTGCCGGAGAGACCTGAAATCTCTCCGGTTTTTTTCCCCTTCTTTTTTCTTATACGATAACCGATCCGCCGATGAACTCCCGGATAATGGAGTTGTTCGGAATCAGCTCATCATTCTCCAGTGTCACAAAAAACGATAACAGTTTCAGAAGACGCTGTGCCTCCGGGTATTCCGGCTGGTCATCGGAAATGATTTCCAGCTGCGGCTTTGCGTATTTCTTCAGCACGGCCAGTTCATAAATGCACTGGCTGTTGAAGAACATATCCGCAAGGTCGTTGTACGGGAAGATGTTTTTGTCTTCCCCGCGGCTGACCTTCGGCCACATGTGAATCGTCTGTGCAGCACTGTATCCGCGGAACTGCGCATCCCGTACGATACGGCGCAGCTTGCGTGCGTCGGTGGTCGGGATCCGGTTGTAATGATCGATATTCAGCTGTGTCAGCGGGCTGATGTAGATCCGGAACTTTTCATCATCCGAGATCTGTTCGGTAAGCACCGGATTCAGTGAATGAATGCCTTCGATTACGATCGGCTGTGATGAATCAATGGACGTGATCCGTTTGCCGAATTCCTTTGCGCCGGTCTTGAAGTTGTAGTACGGAATGTCCACGGTCTTGCCGTCGATCAGCGCCTGCATGTCACGGTTCAGAAGATCACGGTCCAGGGCATCCAGTCCTTCGAAATCATATTCCCCGTCCGGTCCTTTCTTCAGGTCGTCGCGGTCGATGAAGTAATCATCCGTTCCGATATAAAGCGGATTCAGCCCGGCAACACGCAGCTGAATGCAGAGACGGTTGGCAAATGTGGTCTTTCCGGAAGAAGACGGTCCGGCAATCAGAATGATGCGCTTCTTCGATTCCGCAATCGCCTCGGCGATCTCGGTGATTTTCTTTTCATGCAGCGCTTCATTCATGAAGATAAGATCACGCACGCTGCCGTCAAGAATACTGCGGTTGAGATCCGCAGAAAGATAGACGCCGGTAAGCTTGCACCAGCGGGTTTCTTCGGAGAATGCATCATAAAGCAGCTCCTGCTCTTCAAACGGAAGAATCACGGACGGATTGGACTGATGCGGGAAGCGCACCAGAACACCATGCCGGTATTCCATCACCTCAAAGAGATCGATATAACCGGTATCCGGCACAAGCTCATAAGAGGACATCATCAGTTCCTCTTCGAGGCGGAACACATCAATATTCTGAACATCCGGCATATTGTTCAGCCGTTCCAGCTCACGTTCCCGTTTATGCTGCTTCATAAGCTCCCGGAAACTGTCACGGTTATATGTCTGCTTTGTAATTTCCACCGCCTTCCGGACCAGTTCACGCATACGTGCTTCCACGGCGGTGGTGAATTCATCCGTCACATGAACGCCCCGGACGGTTGTATGGAGACCTTTGGAAAGGCTGTTGTTGATGCGGACGCTGACATCCTTGCCGGCCACGTCATGCACTGCCTTGATATACAGCAGTAACAGGCTGGACTGATAGGTCATGCGTGCGCCCGGATCGCGGATGTCGAGCAGTTCCAGTTTCCCGCCGTAGGAAAGATCACGGTTCAGCGATGTCACATGGCCGTCGATCCGCGCCAGAACAATACGGTACGGATGATTCTTCTGCATCTCATCGGCAATCTCACGGATTTTCACACCTTCGCGGTAATGTCTGGTGATGGGTTCCTGATCCTGTAAACAGATTGTCAGTTTCATTTCTTCTTACTGCCCCCGGCTTTGGATTTTCCCTTGCCGGTTTTTCCTTTCGCTTTTGTTTTCGTCTTTTTTCCGCTGTCTTTTTTCTTCGTCTTTCCCCCGCTTTTCCCGGAACCGGAAGCTTTCTTCTGCTTTGGTTTCTTGTCGCGGGTTACCTCCGGGAACTCCGGTTTGTAAGTGGTTGAGAATACAATGCCTTTATGCGCAGGACGTATGGTGCCCTGGGTCGGTGCTTCCACGGAGCCTTTTGTGGTGGCCATCAGAATGTCCTGGCTGGAATTATCCGGCTCATCGCCGTGGATATGGTGGTACTTTCCGGCATTGTCCATCGAACGTGCCTTGGTGTTGTCCGCAAAGCAGAGTTCAAGATACCGGTGAATCCGGCTCCGGATCGCCGGATCCATGATCGGTACGGCAATTTCCACACGGCGTTCGGTATTGCGGGTCATGAAATCTGCAGAGGAGATATACATCTTCTCATCCCTGCCGCTGCCGAACTGGTAGATTCGGGAGTGTTCCAGGTAACGTCCGACAATCGAGCGGACATGTACATTATCGGTCATGCCCTTCACTTCCGGCAGGATACAGCAGATGCCGCGGACAATCAGACGGACGGTAACGCCCGCATCACTCGCCTGGTGAAGCTTGCAGATGATTTCCTCATCCGTAATGGAGTTCAGCTTGCAGGTGATCAGGCCTTTCTCTCCTTTGGCAATTTCGCGGTCGATCAGTTCGATCACGGTCTGCTTCATCGATACCGGCGAAACAAGCAGGTAACGATAGGTTCCGTCGAGTTTTCCGATCATCATGTTCTGGAAGAAGGCAACCGTATCGCGGACGATTCCCGCCCGGGCAGTCAGATATGCGAAGTCGGTATACTGACGTGCCGTATTTTCATTGAAGTTTCCGGTCGCAATCAGCGCCACATGGGATGTTTTGCGGTCCTGCATGCGTGTAATCAGGCAGGCCTTGGAATGAACCTTGTAGTCTTCAAAGCCGTACATTACGGTACAGCCTGCATCCATCAGCTTTTCGGAATAGTCAATGTTGTTCTGTTCATCGAACCGTGCCTTCAGTTCAATGAGCACATCGACTTCCTTTCCGTTTTCCGCCGCAAGACACAGATAGTCCACAAGCCTTGCCTTGCGTGCAAGCCGGTAGATTGTAATCTTGATGGAAATGACCGACGGATCAGCCGCTGCCTCCTTGATTAAAAGCAGGAACGGATCCATGGATTCATACGGATAGGAAAGCAGAACATCCTTCTGCTGAACCTGATCAAAGAGATTCTTTGAATAATCAAATGCTTCGCTCATCTTCGGCTGATATCTGTCATAGGACAGACGCTTTGCCTGTTCCTCCGGAAGGAGGTCCCCGACCTGAAACATGTACTTGCGGTCGAGCGGCATATTGCATACATAGATCATCCGGTCATCCGTCTTGATGTATTTTGTCAGATGTTTTGCCATGCTTTCACTGAGCCGGCGTGACAGCTCGATGCGGACGAGATTCATCCGTTTCCGCTTCTTCAGCATCTCTGTCATCCGTGCAAGATAGTCTTCGTTTTCTTCAAAGGAATCATCATCCACACTGACATCCGCATTGCGGATCAGCGAGAACTTGATGCGCTCACTGACAACGGCACCCTTGAAGATGCTTTCCAGGTTTGCCAGAACGATATCTTCCATATGAACATAGCGGACCACATCCTTCTTGCCCGGAAGACGGACAATCTTATGAAGCGATGAGGGAATCGGCACCAGCGCAAATACATCCGAGCCGTTGTATTTCATGATTCCCGCCGCATAGACGACACCGGACTGCAGTGCCGGAAGCGGATGACGACTGTCCACGATCTGGCCGCCGAGCACCGGAGCCACAACAGAGCGGAAGAACTTTCGGATCCACTCCTTCTCTTCCTTCGTGCATTCATCAATCGTAAGGTCATGGATGCCCTCTTTCTTCAGCGCACGCTTCAGATCGCGGAATACATCCTCACGACGGTCACACAGACGGTTGGACATCTGATAGATCTTCTTCAGCTGTCCCTCCGGCGTAAGTCCGGATTTGTTGTCCACAAAGCCGGGTTTGTATTTCTTCATATCCGTGATCGAACCGACACGGACACTGAAAAACTCATCCAGATTGGAGGAAAAAATCGAAACAAATTTCAGACGCTCCAGCAGCGGAACACTGGAATCACGGGCTTCATTCAGGCAGCGCTCATCAAAGCGAAGCCAGGAGATTTCCCGGTTCTGTGTATATCCGTCTTTATAGATATCCTTGATCATTCGCTGTCATCCCCCTCCTGATTCAGTTGCTTTACAAGTTCATATTCTCTGGTTGTGATATGGCAATATCCGTTTGGATTCTTCTCCAGATAATTCTGGTGATATTCTTCCGCCGGCCAGAATTGCTTCAGCGGCATGATCTCTGTATAGAAACAGTCATGCTTTTTCTTTTCTTCTGCCGCATAGGATTCCACGATCTTCAGACTCTCTGCATCGGTTGTATAAATCCCGGTCTGATACTGTGAACCGATGTCATTGCCCTGCCGGTTCTGCAGTTTTGGGTCAATACAGATAAAATAGGCCTTCAGAATCTTACGCAGGGACACATGGTCCGGATCATATACAACTTTCACGGTTTCCCGATGTCCGGTTTTATCCGTGCATACTTCCTCATACGTAGGATGTTCGGTGGTTCCGTTGGCATAGCCCACCGTCGTCTCCGTTACGCCGTCAAGTGCACGAAATACCTTTTCCATGCCCCAGAAACAGCCGCCAGCCAGATAGATTTCATTCATAAAAATAATTCTCCGCTGTTTTTAATTATAACCCGAGTGTTCATATCAATGCACAATCCGGTGCTTTTCTTTTATAATAACGATTATTATGAAATCCATTTCACTCGAACAGATTATTCATTCGAATGAGAACAGTTCAACTGCACAGCGGCTCGCGGTTGTCATATCCCTGTCGATTCCGACCATTCTCGCAATGATTTCGGAAATTGTCATGCAGTATATCGATTCTGCCATGGTCGGATCGCTCGGTGCCGGCGCAAGCGCCTCCATCGGTCTTGTGGCCTCCACCACCTGGCTGATCGGAAACCTTGTAATGGCATGCGCCTACGGTTTCTCTGTACAGATTGCCCAGGCAGTCGGCGCGCAGGACCATACCCATGCACGCAGAATCTTCCGTCAGTCGATCCTGACCGCATTCTGCTTTTCCCTCATCCTGCTTACCATCGGCGTATCCATCTCCGGTTCACTCCCCGGCTGGCTTCATGGGGATCCGGCGATTCTGCGGGATGCGAGCCGATACTTTCTGATCTATGCACTGTTTCTTCCAGTGCGCCAGATCTATAATCTGTTTCTGTCTTCCCTGCAGTGTACCGGAAACATGCGTACACCGAGTATTCTCGGCGTCATCTGCTGCGCAAGTGATGTCATCTTCAATTTCTTCTTTATCTTCCCCTCCCGGACAATTTCGTTCCTCGGACTTTCCGTTCCGGTATTCGGCGCCGGGCTTGGGGTCGCCGGAGCAGCGCTTGGGACTGCCTGCTCGTATCTGTTCTCCGGAATTCTGCTTGCCTATGCGGTATGCGTAAAATCACCGATTCTCCGCCTGCGCGGAAAGGAATCCTGGAAGGTAGAACCGGAAGTTCTGAGACGGGCTCTGAAGATTTCCGTTCCGATGGCGCTGGAACACTCTGCCCTTACGATTGCACAGATCGTCAGCACACGGATCGTTGCGCCGCTTGGCACGATCTCGCTTGCGGCAAACTCCTTTGCGGTAACGGCAGAAGCGTTCTGTTATATGCCCGGCTTTGGTATCGCGGCTGCGGCGACCACTCTGGTCGGTCAGTCGATCGGTGCCGGACGGCGTGATCTTGCGAAGAGTTTTGCCTGGCTTGCGACGGGTCTTGGCATGTGTCTGATGACAGCCGCCGGAATCTTCATGTACTTCTTCTGCCCGTATGTATTCGCCTTCCTGACGCCGGTTGCGGAAGTTCAGGTACTTGGTGCGCGGGTGCTGCGCATTGAGCTGCTTGCGGAGCCGCTTTTTGCGGCGAGTATCGTTGCGACAGGTGCGCTGCGCGGAGCCGGTGATACGCTGGTTCCCGGCATTCTCAATCTCATCAGTATGTGGGGCGTACGAATCTCCATCGCCCTTCTCCTGGTCGGACGGCTGGGTCTTCCCGGTGTGTGGATCGGCATGTGCATTGAACTGAATGTACGCGGAATTCTCTTCCTGATTCGTCTCGCACGCGGCAAATGGCTCGATGCCGCATTCGCAAAACAGCAGACAGCCTGAACGGCTGTTAATCTGAACATCAGAAAAGCGGACAGATCCTCATCGATCTGTCCGCTTTCACTTTGCATATAATTTTTGGAATCAGTGCTTGCCGAAGCGGGCCAGAAGACGTGCTGTTGCGTCCTCCATGGTTACCGGCTTCTTTTCTTCCTGACGGCGGTTGTTTTTGTTCTTGCCGCGGCGGTCACTGCGGTTGCGGCGGTTTGCGGCCATCATCGCATCACGCTCATCCAGTTTCTCCTTCGGAAGCAGGCTCAGCGCAACACGGCCCTTTGCCTCATCGACATCCAGGACATACACCGTAACGATGTCACCGACGGAGAGCACTTCACTCGGATGACTGATGCGCTTCATGGACATATGGGTGATATGTACAAGACCGTCTTCGTGAAGTCCGATATCGACGAATGCGCCAAAGTCAACGACATTGCGGACGGTTCCGCTCATCTGGTCGCCGACCTTGAGATCGGAGAGTTCCAGAACATCGCTGCGGAGCACAGCGGTTTCAAACTGATCACGGTAGTCACGGAGCGGTGCACGGATCGCATCTTCGATATCCTTCAGGGTATATGCATCAATGCCGAGATCCTTCACGGATTCCTCCGGGAACTGTGCATCCGGTGTGCCGAGCTTGGTGATGCCGCAGGCAGCCATGACCTTGCGTGCCGCATCGTAGCTTTCCGGATGGATGTTTGTTTCATCCAGCGGTTCATCACCGCCCATGATGCGCAGGAATCCGGCGCACTGGGTATAGGCCTTCGGTCCGAGCTTCTTGACCTTAAGCAGCTGTTCACGGTTGGTGAAACGTCCGTTTTCATCACGGTATTTGACGATTTCCTTCGCAATGCCGGAGTTCAGACCGGAGATATGGGTCAGAAGTTCCGAACTTGCGGTATTCAGGTCCGCACCGACACGGTTGACGACTTTCATGATCGCTTCATCAAGACGCTCATTCAGTGCCTTTTCCGGCAGGTCATGCTGGTACTGTCCGACGCCGATGGATTTCGGATCGATCTTGATCAGCTCCGGCAGCGGGTCAAGCAGACGGCGGCCGATGGAGATCGCACTACGCAGTTCGATCGCAAGATCCGGGAATTCCTGACGTGCTTCTTCCTGCGCAGACCAGATGGATGCGCCTGCCTCAGAGACAATCGCATACTGTACATCGAGATTATTGTCGCGGATCAGATCTGCGATCAGTTTCTCACTCTCACGGGATGCAGTTCCGTTTCCGATGGCAACGATCTGCACGCCGTATTTCTGAATCAGCATGAGAACCTTCTTGGCCGCAGCCTCAATGATCTCGCCCTTGCGGTCAAACGGATAAACCTTATCAACCGTAAGCATCTTTCCGGTATCATCGAGAACCGCAAGCTTACAGCCGTTGGCGTAGCCCGGGTCAAAGCCGAGGACAATGCGTCCCTTCAGAGGCGGCTGGCTGAGCAGCTTCTCCAGGTTCATGGAGAACACTTCGATGGAGCTGGTGTGCGCCTTGTCGGAGAGATCGGAACGGATCTCATTTTCAATCGACGGGAACAGCAGACGTTCACAGCCGTCCACGATTGCCTGTTTCAGTTCTTCGGAAACGATCGTGGAAGCGCCGTGCACATAAGCCTTGTATGCTTCCTCTTCCAGATGCTCATTGTCATAGGTGAAGGAGACGGTGATAACCTTTTCCTTCTCCGCACGGTCAATTGCCATGACACGGTGGTTGGCAATCTGGGAAATCTTCTCACTGCGGTCATAGTACATCTCATAGACATGCTTTTCGTCGACCGCATCCTTCTTCAGCTTGGTGACAATGACACCGGTCTTCATGATGGTGTCCTTAAACGACCAGCGCAGCTTGGCATTATCGGAAACATTCTCCGCAATGATGTCCTTGGCGCCCTGAATCGCATCTGCGGCTGTCTTGACCTCTTCGCTCAGATACTTCTCAGCTTCCGCATTGAGGTCACCCTCTGCCGGAAGTCCCAGCATCCAGTCAGCCAGCGGCTGCA
>JAFOLE010000073.1 GCA_017419465.1 Solobacterium sp.
CCGGCGGATCATCCCGATCTCGAATTCTTCCGCAAGCGGTATTTCCGCGATACGGAGTCGGATGGAGAGCGGATCGTACTGACGGCAGATACCGCTGATCTTACCCGCTGCCGCTGTCAGGAGAATGTGTGCAGTCTGAGCGGACATAAAATGTAATGAACACAGAAACCGGAATACCGGTTCTGTTTTTTGAGGAGATGTTATGAATGGTTTTCCCTGCAGAGCAGTACTTGCGGATATTGACGGAACGCTGTGCCTGAAAGGCGGCCAGCTGGGTGAACAGACGAAGCGCGCCCTGGAATTCCTGCATGAAAACGGAATTCTGCTTGGTCTTGCGACCGGGCGTGCAATCAACCGGCGCGTATTTACCATGCGTGATTTCTGGGGTCTTTCGTTTCAGTTTGATGTGATGATCGGAATGAACGGCGGACAGCTGTGGACGGCAGAGGACCCGAAGGTAAAGAATTTTCATCTGTTATCGGAAGATACCATGCGGGAGATTCTGAGGAAGATGCGTCCGCTGGATCTCAATGCGATGATTTACGAAGACGAGCATATGGTTGCCATGAGGCGAGATATCTTTCAGGAAGAATCCATGAAGCGAAATAACACGAAAGTGATCTTCACCAACGGGGAGGAGGAGCGGCTGTGCATCCGGCCGAACAACAACATTCTGTTCCGCTATGATCCCGAGCGGGAAGACGAGGTGCTCTCATTCGCAAAGACACTTGCGTGTGACCGCTACCGCGCCATGCGCACGGCACCGGGCTGTGTGGAATTCATGGATCCCCATGTGGACAAGGGAGAAGGTCTGCGGCAGTATGCGTCCGCTTCCGGAATTCCCATTTCGGAAATCATGGCCTTTGGCGACAATGACAACGATGCGGAGATGCTGGGGGCGGCAGGACTCGGCGTCTGTCTGAAAAACGGCTCTGCCTATTCGAAACAGCTTGCGGATGTCGTGACGGAATATCCCTGTGAAGAGGATGGTGTCGGCAGATATCTGTACGAACACTGGCTGGAAAACACATGAAGCGGCAGGCATCGGAACTTGTGCTTGAACCGCTCGCGCCGGCGTTTACCGTATACCGGGTGAAGGATTATACCGGTGTCGATGTGTCCTGTCCGTTCTGCTTTACCGGCGTGACGGATGAGGAGCATTCTCTGGTCTGTCCGACAGAAGCGGTTCCGGAGAATACCGAGGACAGGGAAGACAGCTGGCGGTGCTTCCGCATCCGCGGTGTGCTGGACTTCTCGCTGACCGGCATTCTTGCGGGCATTGCGGAGATTCTTGCGTCCAATGAAATCGGACTGTTTGCGGTCTCGACCTTCAATACCGATTACATCTTTGTAAAGGAAGAACAGTTTCCAAAGGCCCTGTCGCTTCTGGCACAGGCCGGATACAGCGTTATAAACGGGTGCCGCTGAGCGCGGCGCCTTTTTCGTACCGCGGAAATATGCGCATGCTGGAATATAATGGAATCAGAGAAGGAATCGTAAGTTATGGAATACAGAGCATTTGGAAACCGGTATATGGTCCGTATGGATCCGGGAGAAGAAATACTGACAATGGTCAAAGCACTGTGCGAAGCGGAAAATATCCGGCTTGGAGAATTCCGCGCGCTTGCGGCAGTCAATCAGCTTGATCTTGCGGTATATGATGTGGCGGAAAAACAGTATTACAGCACAAAGCGGGATGGAGCATTTGAAGTGACTTCACTGTTCGGAACGATCAGTGAAAAGGACGGTGCGGTTTATCTTCATGCCCATCTTTCGGCGACGGCCGCAGACGGAAGCGCAGTCGGCGGACATCTGAATGCGGCTGTGGTTTCCGGAACCTGTGAGATGGTTCTGGAAGTTATGGACGGACATGTCGGACGCCGTAAGGATGAAGCGACCGGACTCAATGTGCTGGAGTTTGACTGATGGACGAGACGTTTGTCAGAACTGCCATGGTGCTCGGTCCTTCTGCGGTTGAAACCCTTCGTAACAGACGGGTCGCGGTATTCGGCGTCGGCGGTGTCGGCGGAAACTGTGCAGAAGCGCTTGCCCGAAGCGGCATCGGAACACTGGATCTCATTGACCATGATGAGGTGGCGGTGTCCAATCTCAACCGGCAGGTATTTGCGGTACGCAGTGCCGTCGGAAGAAAAAAGGTGGATGCGGCGAAAGACCGGATCCGTGACATCTGTCCGGACACGGCGGTCAATACATTCCCGATCTTTTATCTGCCGGAAACCCGGGACCGGCTGGATTTTACGGTGTATGACTACATTGTGGATGCCATCGATACGGTAACCGCAAAGCTTGATATCATCGAGCGCGCAGACGAATGCGGCGTGCCGGTCATCTCGTCGATGGGATGCGGAAACCGGGTGGATCCGTCTCAGCTGAAAATCATGGATCTCTATGAAACAAAGGGGGACCCCCTGGCGAAGGTGATGCGCCGGGAACTGCGTAAACGCGGTATCCCGAAGCTGACCGTATGCACATCGCTGGAGCCTCCGCTGAAGCCTTTGTTTGCGGGAACCGAGGAAGAACTGAAGTCCCGCCGCAGTATTCCCGGTTCGACTGCGTTTGTGCCGCCGGCCGCAGGAATCCTGATTGCCTCTTATGTGGTGCGGTCCCTGATTTCATTCGATCCGGACAACCGGTTCTGAAAAAAGTTGGAAATCCAAACAACAGGGTGAATTTTGTGGGCATTTTCTTGTAAAACCTGGGAAATAAAGTGTAAAAAACCGCATATTTATGCGGAATCATGAGATTTCAAATAAATCAAGAGTTGTTCTTCTGAACGGGAATGCTAAAATGACAGCGGTTCGGAGGAACAGGTATGGCAACAACAAAAAACGAAGAACTTGATGCTCTGCTGAAACGTCTTGAAGCAGCCGAGAAAGAATATGAGGAAAAGCTGCGGAGCACAGAGCTCACACAGCTGCTCAATAAGGAAGAACTGCTTCGCAAAGGCGGTCAGTAAGCAGGCTCCAGAGACGGAACAGAAGGCACAGAATCGGAGAATGATCCGATTCTTTTTCTTTTTACTGTTCAGCGCATCATAACGGGTGTTTCGTCTTATATAGCTTTTAAACTATAATAATGGTGTGAAAAATCATTCCGGATCCAGACGTAAAAGCATCAATCGAAGAGTGTACGGCCTGATCGCGCTGCTGGTCTTTTTTTCAGCGCTGTTCAGTCTCGCGAATGCGACCGCGCATTATTTTAACCAGCAGGAAAAGCAGTTCAATGAGAAGAATGAACAGATCGCGGAGGCAACCGCCGGTTATTTTCAGGATGAACGGCTGTCACAGCTTGCGCATCTCGTGCTGAGCCCGGAATTTACAACTGTCCGTGAACAGATGTCCTGGGGTGATGACCGTACGAAGCTGGACGAACTCGTAATGTCCAGCGGTCTTTCGGAGTTTGAAAGCCGTGCCAGAGAGATGCTTACCCGCATGCAGAATGTATTTGCGATTGACAGCACCTATATCGCTGCCTGCGACGGCAAGGCGTGCTACTTCGTGCTCGGACCGCGGGACTACGGACTTCTGGAAGGCGAGAAGCTTCAGTATTCGCTTACGCCGGAACAGTGCAGTGCCGGAAAAACCGTGAATCTTTCCTATTCGGAGTTCGTGGAAAAGGGAACCTACGGTTCGGACCGCACCACTTATTACAATGGTGTTTCGCTTTCTCCGATTGGAGAACAGGACGGAGAGTATACCTACTGGATGGCCAGTGAAAGCGATATTCTTCTGTTTATGGCGGATGAGCTGAATCATCTGTTTCAGGTCATTCTGTTTATGATTGCGGAGACGGTCGTCTTCGGTCTGATCGGCGTTGCGGTCATGCGCAGACAGCTGACGCAGCCGATCATTCACATCAAGGACAATGCGGAGAAATTCACAACGGAAAACTCCGTGACCCAGTCCGCAAAACCGGAAGATCCGGGTATCCGCTCAAACGATGAGCTGGAAGACCTGAGTCAGTCGCTGTATCACCTGGAGAAAAATGTTTCAAAGACGCAGGGCGAACTGAAGAAGATTTCGGAGGAACGGGGCAAGCTTCAGGCAGAGCTTTCCATCGCAACGGAAATCCAGCAGGGTGTTCTGCCAAGAGAATTCCCGAAGACCGATGTATATGATCTTTATGCCCTGATGGATCCCGCCCGGGAAGTCGGCGGCGACTTCTATGATTTCTTCCCGCTGGATGAAGATCATCTCTGTCTTGTGATCGGCGATGTGTCCGACAAGGGAATTCCGGCGGCTCTGTTCATGATGACTTCGAAGACGATGCTGAAGGCACATGCATTAAGTTCCCGTAATCCTGCGGAAACGCTGGAAGCGGTGAACCGCACGCTCTGTGAATACAACCCTGCAGAGATGTTTGTGACGGTATGGATGGGAATCCTGGACCTGAAGACCGGGCTTCTGACCGCATCCAACGGCGGTCATGAATACCCGATGTTCCAGCTGGGAGAAAAACCGTTTGAAGTGATGGAGGATCCGCACGGCCTTGTGCTCGGCGCAATGCCGAATGCAAAATACAGCAATTATGAAGTGCAGATGAATCCGGGGGACCGCCTGTTTGTTTACAGTGACGGCGCAACGGATGCGGTAAATACGGAAACGAAGGATTTCGGACTGACACGGCTTCACGAAACCGTTGTGAAAGCTGCGGAATGTTCGGATGTACAGGGACTGATCACCGCCGTTCGGAAACAGCTCGATGACTATTCCGCAGGAGCGGACCAGTTTGATGATATTACGCTTCTGACACTGAATTATTACGGACAGAAGGAATTACAGAAAGAGCCTGAAACGTTATGACCAAGAGCGAAACGGTTATCCGGATCCTTGCGACAAGCGATCTTCACGGAAAGATGGTTCCGTGGAGTTACGCGGTTGATCAGGAAGATACCCATGGCAGTATGGCACAGCTTTCCGAAGCGCTGCGCGCATACCGTACAGAACAGACGGTCTATATCGACGCCGGTGATCTGATTCAGGACAACTCTGCTGAACTGTTTCTGAATGATCCGGTTCATCCGATGGTTCAGGCACTGAACCGGTGTGGATGCGATATCTGGGTGACCGGCAACCATGAATATAATTTCGGAATTGATGCAGTCCGGAAAACCATTGCGGATCTCGATGCGCTGACCCTGACCGGAAATGTATATCTGCCGGATGGCTCACCGCTGGCGCCGGGATATACGATTATCGAACGCGGCGGAATCAGAATTGCCGTCATCGGAATGGTTTCCCATAACATCAAACGCTGGGATGAACAGATGCTTTCGGACTGTGATGTCACGGATATGCTTGAGGAAACGCGGAAGGTCATTAACTCCCTTCAGGGCGGGTATGATGTGCTGATCGGTGTGTATCATGCCGGCATCAGTAATGAATGCAGCGTACCGAATACCGGCGTGACGGATATCTGTAATGCATGTCCGGAATTTGATCTGGTGATTTCTTCCCATGAACATATCCGGATTCCGGAAATGCATATCAATAACGTCCTTGTGGTTCAGAATGCGGCATATGCGGCGACCATGTCGGTGATTGACCTCTCGTTTGAAAGAAAAGACGATGCATGGAAGCTCTGCGGACGCAAAGCCGGGAGTGTTGACGTCGGGGACTATCCGTGTGATCCGGAAATACTGGAACTGCTGCGGCCGTATCATGAGCGTGCCCGGAAGGATGCGGCGATCGTGATCGGAGAGCTGCGCAAGGGTCCGCTTGCGGAAATGCCGGAAGTGAACGGTGTTCCCCGGACACTGCTGGAGGATACGGCATTGATTGACCTGATCAACCGGGTGCAGATGCATTATTCCCAGGCGGATATTTCCGCAACGCCGTTGTGTTCTCATCTGGATGCGTTTTTTCCCGAAGGACCGATCCGCAAATGCGATACGTCACGGATGTACCGGTTCCCAAACATGCTGTACAAGGTGCTGATGACCGGAAAGCAGCTTCGGAAACATATGGAATACTGTGCGCGGTTCTACAATACATTCCGGCCGGGTGATCTTACGGTTTCCTTCAATCCGGAATTCAAACGGTTTCATTACAATATTTATTCCGGTGTGAATTATGAAATCAATATCTCAAAAGAGCCTGGTGAGCGAATTGAACATCTGACGTGGCCGGACGGCACACCGGTGAAGGATACCGACCGCATTCATGCGGCTGTGAATTACTATTGTGCAAACAGCGCGCTCCTTCACTATGGTGGCGTGTTTCAGGAAGGCGAGGAACTGCCGGTACTCGAAGAAGCAGATATCCGGAGCGATCTCGGTGGAGTGCGTGAACTGATTGGTGACTACATCCGCAATGTAAAACAGGGAATCCTGACACCGCAGAAAAACGGCAACTGGAAGCTGACCGGCATTTCGTGGAATCCATCCGCGCATGAAACTGCCGTCCGTCTTCTGAACAACGGCACGCTGACATTGCAGTGTGCAGAGTGCGGTTCCATAAACAGCAGATCCATACGGGAAGAAGATCTTCCCGCAGATTCATACACGAATGACAGGAGGGTTTCCGATGGAAACAGTTAACAGAAAATTCCGCGTGCTTCGCGCGCTTTCCGTTCTTGCGCTGATGCTCGGGGGATGCACGGCACCGGTACAGCAGCCGGAAGAACCTGCCGCAGGTGAACCGGCAGAAACAGAAGCTGCTGAACAGGAAGCGGAAGCCGAAGCCGCAGAGCAGGAAACAGCACAGCCGGAAGCTGAAAAGACCGGCGATATTGAAGTGCTGTTCACCAGTGATATTCACTGCGGACTTCAGCAGGGATTCGGTGTGGTCGGACTCCAGCAGATCCGTGAGACGCTCGAGAAAAAAGGCGTTGAAACGATCCTTGTGGATAACGGGGACGCGGTGCAGGGAGATGCCCTCGGTACGCTTACGAAGGGAAAAGCAATCGTCACAATCATGAATGATCTGGATTATGATGTGGTGATTCCCGGAAATCATGATTTTGATTTCGGCATGGACGAGTTTTTTGAACTTACGGAAATGGCAGAGCATCCGTACATCAGCTGCAACTTCAATAAAGGCGGCGAACTTCTGTTTGATCCATACATCATCAGGGAGGCTGCCGGGAAAAAGATTGCCTTTATCGGCGTCACAACACCGGAAACTCTGTTCTCGTCGGATCCGAAACACTTTCAGGATGAAAACGGAAACTACATTTACGGATTCATGGAAGGCCAGGACGGCAGTCAGTTTATGGAGACAATTCAGAAGAACGTGGACGAAGTGCGCAGCAAGGGCGCGGATTATGTTGTGCTGATGGCGCATGTCGGAAATGAGGAATCCAATGCGCCGTATAACTTTCAGACCATCATTGAACGCACATCCGGCATTGATGTGATTCTGGACGGTCACAGCCACGACACCGATCAGGTGACCATGAACGACAAAGACGGAAATCCCGTTATCCGTGTTGCTTCAGGAACGAAGCTGCAGGGAATCGGATACGTGCGGATCTCCGGCAAGGACGGGGCTATCAAGTGTGGGATGTATTCCTGGAATAATGATGTTTCAGCGGCGGATCTTTTCGGAATCGAAAATGAAGTCAGCGAGCCGCTCAAGAAAATCTACGATGATCTTGAAAAAACAACGCAGATTGTCGTCGCAAAAACAGATGTTGATCTTGTGATCTACGATCCGCAGAAGAAAAAGGATGACGGAAGTCCGGTCCGGATCGTACGCTCGCAGGAAACGAACCTGGCAGATCTTGCGGCAGATGCGGTACTGCATGAAACCGGTGCGGAGATTGCACTGGTCAATGGCGGAGGTGTCCGCAGCAACATCAAGGCCGGAGACATCACCTATGGAGATCTGATGGCTGTCATGCCGTTCTCCAATCAGCTCTGTGTTTCCGTTCTGACCGGCCAGCAGATCAAGGACATGCTGGAATGGGGCGCAAAAGCCCTGCCCGGAGAAGACGGCGGATTCCTGCAGGTTGCGGGCATGACATATGAGATTCAGGCGGATATTCCTTCTTCCTGTGTTACCGATACGGAAGGCCTGTTTGCGGGAGTGAACGGAGAATATCGTGTACGCAACATTCTCGTCGGCGGTGAACCGCTGGATCTGAAAAAAACCTACCGCGTTGCGGGAAATGAGTTCATGATGAAGAGCCATGGCGACGGATTCGCAATGGTCGGACCGGAAAACATTGAGATCGATCAGATCAAGGTCGATAACCAGGCGCTGATTGATTACATTAAGGACGGACTCGGCGGAACGGTCGGAAGCGATTATTCAGACCCGTACGGGGAGGGCCGGATTACCATTCACGGACTGGACTGATGCTGTGAATGCGGAAAGGAGGACAGAACAGATGCCCGGAAAAGCAATTGAACTGACAGAAGACAACCTTTCATTCATCCGTATCATCGGACAATACATGCCCGGCGGCTTCTTTATCTATGAGGCGGATGAAACAGAAAAACTGATTTATGAGAATAATGCAGTGATCCGCCTGTTTGGATGCAAAGACCGGGAAGAGTTTCTTGCGCTTACGGGCGGTACCTTTCGCGGAATGGTTCATCCGGATGATTATGAGGAAATCAGCCAGTCCGTCGTTGATCAGATTCATCTGAACAATGACCGGATGGATCATGTGGAATACCGCATTGTCCGCAAAGACGGCGAAGTCCGCTGGATTGATGACTACGGTCACTATGTGGAGACAAAACCGACCGGCGCAGTATACGTTGTCTTCATATCGGACATTACGGAAAAGCATACGCATCAGGAAACACTGGAAGCACTCCGGGCGGACGAATACCGCCGCCTGAGTGAAGAAGTGCAGAGCGCCGCAAAGCTTGCGGATCTCATGGCATCGGTTGCGTCACTGTTGTCAAATATGCCGGCCATGAGTTTCTCCAAGGACGCAAAGACCGGTGTCTATCTTGCGTGCAATCAGCCGTTTGCGGAATACGCAAACAAGAAGTCTCCGGAAGAAGTTGTCGGTCTTACGGACTTTGATATTTTTGATCCGAAAACGGCTGCCCATTTTGTGGAAGATGATCAGAAGACGCTCTCCATGGATGAACCGTATATCTTCTTTGAGGATGTGCCGGATGCCTCCGGAACCGTGATCCGGAATCTTCAGACCACAAAACTGAAATTCAACAATGAAGACGGCAGACTCTGCACGCTTGGCATGTGTGTGGACGTTACCGAAATTACCCGCATGAAGTCTGCCGAGGCGAAGCAGCAGGAAATGGAAGCGCAGATTGCGCTCCAGGACCGTCTGATTGCGGAACAGGAACAGCGCAAGCAGCAGGACAACATGATTGTGGCGCTCTCCGCGGATTACCGCAGCGTCTACTATGTAAACCTCGATGAAGACGAGGCGGTCTGTTATCTGGCGGACAAACTGTTCGAGGAAGCCCCGCGTGCCGGAGATCATTTCTCCTATCAGAAGGTTTTCCGGGAGTTCTGTGAACGGCATGTCGCGGAAAGCTATCAGGAAGGCTTTTCGGATTTCATACGTCCGGAACGGATCCGGGAAGAACTTCTGAAACAGCCGCTCATCGCATATCGGTTCCTGGAAGTCGGAGACGGGCAGGAGCGGTACACGATGCTGCGGATGGCGGGCGTCCGGCATATGGAAGACCGGGATGACCACCGCGTGCATGCGATCGGTGTGGGCTTCACGGATATCGATGCGCAGATGCGCCAGGATATGGCACAGAAACAGGTGCTCAGTGATGCGCTTGCGACTGCCGAAGAGGCAAACCGCGCAAAGACGGCATTCCTGTCCAACATGAGCCATGAGATCCGGACCCCGATGAATGCGATCATCGGTCTGAACAGCCTTGCGATGCGGAATGAACAGCTGCCGGATGAAACCCGGGCGTATCTTACAAAGATCGGAGAAAGCGCCCGTCATCTGCTGGGACTGATCAATGACATTCTTGACATGAGCCGCATTGAGTCCGGACGGATGGTCCTCCGGAATGAAGAGTTCTCCTTCCGGAACATGCTGGAACAGATCAATACCATGGTCATGACGCAGTGCCAGGAAAAAGGACTGAAATATGAATGCTCTGTGACGGGCGGCGTCAGCGATTATTACATCGGCGATGACATGAAGCTCAAGCAGGTTCTCATCAATATTCTCAGCAACGCAATCAAGTTTACGGAAGCGCCGGGCATGGTGAAGATGATCGTCGAACGCACGGCGGTATTCAATGACCAGTCCACGCTGAAGTTCGTGATCAGTGATACGGGCATCGGCATGGATGAATCGTTCCTGCCGCGGATCTTCGATTCCTTTACGCAGGAACACAGCGGCCGCAGCAACATCTACGGAAGCACCGGTCTCGGCATGGCGATCACGAAAAATATCGTGACGCTCATGAACGGCACGATTTCCGTGGAATCGGTGAAGGGAGAAGGCACTGCATTTACGGTGGTGATTCCGATCCGGAACAGTGAACACCAGACGCCGATGACAAGCTTCATCAATCCGAAGGAAATGCACGTGCTGATCGTCGATGATGAGGACGTTGCCGCTGAACATGCACGCGTGGTACTGGAAGAAGTCGGAATCAAATCGGATACCTGCAGTTCCGGACCGGAAGCGCTCCATATGCTTGAAGTGGCGCATACCAAACAGAAGCCGTACAACCTTGTACTGCTGGACTGGAAGATGCCGGAAATGGATGGCCTGGAAGTCGCAAGAGAAATCCGTGCACGCTATGACAGTGAAACGACCGTCATCATACTCACCTCATTCAACTGGGATGAAATCATGGATGAAGCGCTTCATATCGGTGTGGACAGCTTTCTGGCAAAACCGCTCTTCGCATCCAATGTCATGGATGAATTCGAACGGATCGCCCGCAAGAACAACATGAGCCTCTTCAAGGTGAAGGGACGCGCCGATCTGAAAGGCCGCCGCATCCTGCTGGCGGAAGACATCATGATCAACGCCGAAATCATGAAACAGATCGTCATGATGAAAGAGGCGGAAGTGGATCATGCGGAAAACGGACGGGTCGCCGTGGAACTGTTCGGAAAGAGCGAACCGGGATACTATGACGCAATTCTCATGGATATCCGCATGCCGGAGATGGACGGTCTCGAGGCCACACAGGCAATCCGGGCAATGGACCGCAGCGATGCGGCAGACATTCCGATCATTGCGCTGACCGCAAACGCATTTGATGAGGATGTGCAGCGTTCCCTTCAGGCGGGAATCAATGCGCATCTGTCCAAGCCGGTGGAACCGGAATACCTGTATCAGGCGCTGGAAGAACTGATTTTTGAGAAAGATCAGAAACGGCAGTGATCCGGGGGGATGCTGTCGGTGGAGCGGCAGGTATGATACAGTTGAATACAAGAATCACATTACAGGGAGGAACGAAATGAACAGACTGATCAGCAGAATCTCCGCAGTACTGATGTCAGTACTGGTTCTGGCAAATGTATTTCAGCCAGTCACAGTAAACGCAGATTCAGACCAGAAAGACTTTGACGAGTTTCTGAAAGATAAATGGGTTGAGATGATGGAACGTGATTATACAGGCATGCACTTTTCCGTCAAGGACTACCGCAGTATGGGTCTTGAAAAACCGGAAGTCTCACTCGGTCATATCAATTACCAGGAATTTGAGGATTCTGTTACCGAAAGCAAAGAGGCACTGGAAGAACTTCATGCCTATGACTTCAATGCGCTGAATGAACGCCAGCAGTATGACTACCGCGTTTATGAAGCGAATCTGGAAAATACAATCGCGCTGGACAGCTATCCGGATTACAGTGAGATGTTCAATCCGCATACCGGAAACCAGTCCAATCTGACAACGGTCTTTACCGAATTCGTATTCTATGAACGGGAAGATATCGACGATTATCTGACCCTGCTTGCGGACTATCCCCGCTACATGGACGAGATGCTGGAATTCACAAAACAGCAGGCGGCCAAGGGCTACTTCATGACCGACCGGGCGCTGGATGTGGAACTCGAACAGCTCCGTGATTTCGTCGCAAAGGGTGAAGAGTGCCCGTTCATTGTGATCTTCAACGGACGTGTCGATGAATTTGAAGGCCTGGAAGATGATGAGCGCCAGGCATATAAGGACCGCAACCGTGAGATCGTCCTCAACCAGGTATTCCCGTCTACGGACAAAGCCGCGGAGGAACTTGAGAAACTGCGCGGAAGCCGCAGTATCGGCGATCAGTCGCTGTTCAGCTATCCGGACGGCAAGGCGTACTACGAAGCGCTGACCCGCAAGAAGGCAAGCGAAAATGTTTCACCGCAGGAAGTATTTGATTATCTGACCAAGGCAGTCACCGACTGTTACAACTATACGCTGGATGTCGCGCTCAATGCGGGCAAGGCAGATGCGCAGGAAGTCATCTCCACGATGAAGACACCGACGGAGATGCTCGACTATCTGCGGGAACACCTGGAAGGCTTCCCGAAGGGACCGGAGCTCAACTATACCGCATCCTATCTCGATCCGAGCGTTGCCAATCCGAGCGTCATGGCGTACTACATGACAACCCCGATCGATGATGTCACGGAAAACGTCATTCGTGTCAACGGCACCAACATTAAAGAAGAAGACATGAACACGCTGTACTATACACTGGCCCACGAGGGATTCCCGGGACATCTGTATCAGTTCACGTGGTATTACAATCAGCCGGATATGAATCCGATCCGTCATGATCTCGACATGATCGGTTATACCGAAGGCTGGGCGCAGTATGTTGAAAAGATCATGCTGAACCGCTCTCCGCTCAATCCGACCGCTCAGGAAATGACCGCCATGAATGTCTTCCTCGGCTACTGCCTCCAGGCAGCGGCGGATGTCGCAGTCAACGGCCTTGGCTATGATGAGAAGACCCTCGGCGTGTGGGTGGAATCCACCGGCCTTGGCGGAATCGATATGAAACCGATCTATGAGGCAGTCGCAGATGCGCCGGGACAGATCATCCCGTACGGCTACGGTCTTGCCCGCTTCTGGGAACTCCGTGAGCGCACCCAGTCGGCACTCGGCGAAAACTTCGACATGGAAGATTATCATCTCCAGCTCCTCACCAACGGACCGCGCAGCTTCGACACCGTCGAAGAAGATCTCAAGCGCTACGTCGAAGGCAAGGGAGCGGAACTGCCCGAGGAATATACCTTCTTCGAAAGCGAACGCAGTGAAGGCATGACAAGCATGAGCGGAATCCTCGGCTTCATCGAAAAGCATCAGGCTGCGATCGGCATCGGCATTCTTGTAGTCGGCCTTCTGATCCTTGTGCTGGTCTTCCTGCTTCTGCGTGCAATCTTCCGCGCCCTCTTCGGCAGACGGAAGAAGTAAGGACGCCGTCAGTATGAAAAAGAAACGGATACCGCTGTTCTCCGGCTGGCGCAGACGTCATGAAGAAGCGCGGCGGGAAGAAGCGCACAAGATGATTGTGACGAATCTGGAAAAAACGATGAAACAGCAGCGCGCACGGGTGCTGAAGGTTACGGAAAAGCCCAAGGCAGAACCGGCACCGGAAACACCGGAAGAGCCGCAGAAGTGATGCAGGTACGGCTTTGAATCTGTGCTAGAATAATCTCGACAAGGACATAAAGAGGAAAAAACATATGTTTAGACGTTTTATTGGAGCCGCAGTCGCATCTGCGGCAGCGATCGGAATTGCGGCAGTCGTAAAGCTGATGCTTGACGAGGAAAACAAAAAAGCGGAAGAAGAGCCGGAAGACGAAAACGAAGTACGGTTCATCTCCATCGATGATGCCGGAAGCGAACCGGAAAAAGCCGCAGAGGAAGCACCCGCAGAGAAAAAGGACGCGGAGTACTCCAAGGAAGTCAATGAGATCGCGGAACTCTATCCGTATCTTGCGAAGGACTTCATCGCCGAGCAGCTCGGACGCAACGATGTATTCAACCAGCAGTATCCGGAAGACAGCCTGATCAAGATCACCCACAAGGCGAAGTTTGACAGCACGGATACCGTACGGGATTTCACGAAGATCGGAGAGGACAACGGGTACTTCTCAGAGATGCTGAATGAAAGCGAAGCGACCATCAGCCGCAAGATTTTCACGGAAGACGGATCCATCCTTTCGGACATTTACAATGTCGCCAATCAGGTTGCGTGCCTGAAGGGTATTTACGAAGGATACAACATCGAACTGTAATCCGGACGGAACCATTGGTTTATCACAGGGCGGAATCGCATGATTCCGCTCTTTTTCGTGCATTGTATGGGTTTGTAATTGCCCGATAGGTTGGTATAATGAGTAGGATTTTGAGGAAACCATGAAAGCAGTTGAAGTTAAAAATCTGACATTCTCCTATGACCAGAAGAAAAACGCCGTCGATGACGTTTCCTTTTCTGTGGAAAAAGGCGTCTATGCGACCATCATCGGTCATAACGGAAGCGGAAAGTCCACCGTTGCCAAACTGATCACCGGACTGCTGGAAAAGAAGAGCGGAACGATCATGATTGAAGGTCTTGAACTCAATGATGAAAACCTGCGGGAACTGCGCAACCGGATCGGCATCGTATTTCAGAATCCGGACAACCAGTTTATCGGCTCCACAGTACGGGATGATATCGCCTTCGGTCTGGAAAACCACTGCGTGCCGCAGACGGATATGGATGACATCATCAACGAGTTTGCGGAGAAGGTCCGGATGACGAAATATCTTGACCATGAACCGACCCGGCTTTCGGGCGGTCAGAAACAGCGGGTTGCGATCGCCGGCGTGCTTGCCATGCATCCGGATGTGATCGTCTTTGATGAGGCGACCAGTATGCTGGATCCCCAGGGCAAGGATGAAATCAAGAAGCTGATCCGCAATCTGCATAAGGACAAGGGTCTGACGATCCTTTCCATCACGCATGACATTGAGGAAGTAACCGCAAGTGATTATGTCATTGCGATGAACCGCGGAAAAGTTGCGCTCTGCGGAACACCGCAGGAGATTTTCAAGGATACGGACAAACTCCGCAGTGTCAATATTGCACTGCCGTTTGCGCTGCAGTTTGAAGAGGAACTGCGCCGCTGCGGTGTAAAGATGAATCGAACGATAACAATGGAAGGGTTGGTGGAAGAGCTGTGCCGATTACATTCGAACATGTAAGTCATATTTACGGCGAAGGTACGCCGTTCCGCTATGTTGCCCTGGAAGATACGAATCTTACGATCCGTGACGGTGCCTTTACCGCGCTGATCGGACAGACCGGCTCGGGCAAGAGCACGCTTGTTCAGCACATCAATGCGCTGCTTCTGCCGGCGAGCGGAACCGTTTATGTACTGGACCGGGAAATCAAAGCAGGTACGGAGCCGAAGGGGCTCAAGAGCCTGCGGAAGGATGTCGGTCTTGTATTTCAGTTTCCCGAATATCAGCTGTTTGAGGAAACCGTACTGAAGGACGTGGCGTTCGGCCCGAAGAACTTCGGTGCCACACAGGAAGAGGCGGAACGCAGAGCCAAGGAAGCCCTGCGTATGACCGGACTCGGGAAAGAATACGAAGAACGCTCTCCGCTGGAACTCTCCGGCGGGCAGAAGCGCCGTGTTGCCATTGCGGGTATCCTTGCGATGGATCCGAAGGTTCTGGTTCTGGATGAGCCGACCGCAGGTCTTGATACGACCGGTGCGATGTCGATGATGAAACTGTTCCGTGATCTCAACCGCAAGCACGGAAAGACCGTCATCATGATCACGCATGATATGGAACAGGTATTTTCCTATTGTGATGAAGTCGTCGTCATGGAACATGGAAAAGCGATCATTCACGAAGATGTGCAGACCTTCTTCCATGATTCCTCCAAGTGCCGTGAGCTGAATATTCTTCCCCCGGCGGTGATCCGTCTGCGGGATGAACTGCGCGCAAAGGGATTTGAAATCGGCGATGACGTCAGAGAACTGCAGGCCCTTGCGGCGTGTGTGGCGAAGCAGGTGAAACATCATGGGTAATCTTACACTCGGACGGTATATACCGCTGGATTCACCGATTCACCGGATGGATCCCCGCGCCAAGATCGGCGCGATGCTGCTGGTGCTGATCGCAATCTTCTTCCCGGCCGGCTGGATCGGCTACGGAATCATCTTTGCGGCAGTCAGTATTGTAATCTTCATGTCGCATCTCAACGTCGGCTATATCTGGAAGTCCATGAAGCCGATGCTGATCATGCTCGTATTCCTGCTTATTATCAATATTCTTGTCGTTCATACCGGCACTCCGTTGTTCTCCATCGGTCCGGTAACGATCTATTCCGATGCGGTGATTCAGACGCTGTACATTGTTGTGCGTCTGCTTCTGATGATCATGATCACCACCTGTCTTACCGCTACGACCAAGCCGCTGGAAATGACCCTCGGTCTCGAGGATCTTCTGAAACCGTTTGAGAAGATCGGCGTTCCCTCGCATGAGATCGCAATGCTGATTTCCATTGCGCTGCGCTTCATTCCGGACCTCATTGATGAGACCAACCGGATCATCAAGGCGCAGGAAAGCCGCGGTGTGGATCTCAAGGAAGGAAAGCTCATGGAGCGGATCGGTGCCATTCTGTCACTGATCGTCCCGCTGTTTGTCAGTGCATTCCAGCGGGCAGAAGACCTTGCCAATGCGATGGAAGCCCGCGGCTATCAGCCGGGTGAGAAACGCACCCGGTACAAGGTTCTGAAAATGCGCACACCGGACTGGCTGCTGCTGGGCGGTGCGGCACTTCTGCTGATCGGAATGATCCTGATTGCATACGTAATATGATCCGCTATAAATGTACGGTTGCTTATGTCGGCGCAAACTACTGCGGCTGGCAGACCCAGAAAAACGGAAACTCCGTGCAGGAGTATATTGAATCCGCTCTCGAGCGGATTTTTGACAGTCCGGTCCGGATTATGGCAGCCGGACGCACCGATGCCGGTGTCAGTGCCTGGGGCCAGGTGTTTCAGTTTGATTCGGAAAAGGAGATCGGCGAGCGAAAGCTGATGGGCGCAATCAACGGCTTTCTGCCGAAGGATATCCATATCCGCAAAGTGGAAAAGAAAGATCAGCTGTTCCATGTGCGCTACTGCGTGAAGTCGAAACAGTATGATTACCGGATCAATCTCGGCGAATATGATGTATTCACCCGCGACAATGCGTACCAGTGTCCGTATCCGGTGGATGTAACGAGGATGGAGGAAGCCGCGCAGTATTTTGTCGGCACGCATGACTTTACCTCCTTCAATTCCAATTCTCTGAAGGAAACCCCGGACCAGGTGCGGACGATTGAGTCGATCACCTTTCATCAGGACGGCGATATGCTTACGATTTCCTATCGGGGCAGAGGCTTTCTGCGCTATATGGTGCGCATGATGACTGCCGCGCTGCTCGAAGTCGGCCGGGGAAGAATGGAACCGGAGAATATCAAAGTCCTCCTTGAGGCAAAGTCCAAGACGGTTGCCCGCCGCAATGCGCACCCGGAAGGGCTGACCCTGAAGGAAATTACCTATTTTGATGTGCTGGCCGAAACCTCACAGCTGACTGTACGGGAAGTGCTTCCGGAAGACGAAGCGGCACTGGAAGGCATGCCGTTTGGCTATGTGCTTGCGGACCGGCATACCGATCAGGTATACGGCGGCTATGCGGAAGGAACGGCCGGTGCGGTGATTGCACTGTTTGGCAACTGTGATGCGGAGGAACTGAAGATTATCCGTGAACAGCTGCTGGAACGGCAGAAGAAGCAGGGACATGAGCGGGGAAGGCTGGTGATCCTGCGCGAAGAGAACACTGCGGAAACGGTATCTGCGTCATGAGAAAGCCAATCCTGTATGTGACAATCGGACTGCCTGCTTCCGGGAAGTCAACATTCCTTGCGACACAGAAATCCGTCATCGTGTATTCTGCGGATGCAGTGCGGGGTGAATGGTTCGGCGACGAAGGACTGCAGTACACGGATGCGTTTATCCGGAAACAGGGGAGGAATCCCTCGAAACTGAATGCCCGGCAGAAACAGCGCATTGCCGGACCGCTGGTCTGGGAAGAAGTGTACCGGCGCGCAGAACAGTCGCTTGCGGAAGGGCATGACTGCGCACTCGACGGTATCAACGCATCAAAGTGGGTGCGGAAAATGATTATTGACCGGTTCCGTCAGTATGCAAGAATCTGCGGAATCTGGTTTCGGGCGGATATGGAACGCTGTATTGAACGGGATGCCTCCAGAACACGCACGGTGGGAGAATCCGTTCTGCGAAGGATTGCGGAACGCTTTGAAGAACCGCGTATTGAAGAGGGATTTGACGCCCTTGAAGAACGGGATGAAACCGGAAAACTCCTGCGCCGGCAGACAAACGAATCCTTTAAGGACGGGGAACTGCCGGATTGAGGAGATGAATTGCCGGAAACAATGGAATTATGCGGATTTAACGCAAAAATCATTGACTCCGGTTTTCTGTTTGCATAGAATAATACTTGGCTCTTTTCAGCCAAATGTGGCCCCGGTAAAACCACATATGGAGGATATTGAAAATGATGCGTCAAACTACGATGATCAAGCCGAGTGAAGTCAAGCGCACATGGTATGTCGTTGATGCGGCTGACTGCACACTTGGACGTCTTGCATCTCAGGTAGCGTCGGTTCTTCGCGGTAAGAACAAGCCGACCTACACCCCGCATGTTGACTGCGGTGACTATGTTATCGTCGTCAATGCGGACAAGGTAAAGATTTCCGGAGATCAGGATGCGAAGAAATTCTACTACAGCCACTCGATGTATCCGGGAGGACTCCGCGTACGTTCCACAAAGGAAATGCGTGAGAAGTTCACTGTTGAATGGGTCGAGAAGGCAATCAAGGGAATGCTTCCGCATAACAAGCTCGGAGATGAGATGCGCCGTCATGTATTCGTTTATGAAGGCCCGGATCATCCGCATGCAGCTCAGAAGCCTGTCGAGCTGAAGATCAAAGACTAAGGAGAGGAGATAGACAATGGCAACGAAGAAGAAAGCGGCAGTTACCTACATCGGTACAGGACGCCGCAAACAGTCCACAGCCCGTGTCTTTATGACTCCCGGCACAGGCACAATCACGGTCAACGGAAAGACTCTGGAAGAGTATCTCCCGCAGGCAACACTGCGTATGATCGTAAACAGCCCCCTCGTAACAACCGAGACAGCGGGCCAGTTCGATATTAAGATCAATGTCGTAGGCGGCGGTTACGCCGGCCAGGCAGGTGCGATGCGCCACGGTATCGCGCGTGCTCTGATCGAAGCAAGCGAAGACTACAGACCTGCTCTTAAGAAGGCTGGATTCCTGACACGTGATGCTCGCGAGAAGGAACGGAAGAAGTACGGACTCAAGGGCGCTCGCCGCGCACCGCAGTACTCCAAGCGTTAATCAGGGCGATAAAACACAGTGGTTCATTCCGCTGTGTTTTTTTTATATTTTCAGAACTTTTTTCCTCCGGAAGCGGGGGATTTTTCAGTTTGCGGGCAATAAGAATAACAGGAGGTGTTTCTGTTATGAAACGAAAACTGAGAACCTGGGTAAAAATCACCATCGGCATCGCATCACTGACTGCGCTTTCCGCCGCTGCCAGCTGCAGTAATACTGCACTGACTGCGGTTCCCGCACGTCCGGGCACGGCTGTGCAGGCAGTTCCTTCCGATCGGAAGGTCCCGATCCGGAAGACCAGGCAGACAGAAAAACATGTGCGTCAGGGACAGACGGTCAGTCAGGACGATACCCTGTATGTACCGCAGCTGGTAAAGGAAGTGGTGAATATCTGATGAATTTCGGATCAGGCACGATGACGCTTCTTCAGAAGGAAGAGGTACGTCTCGGAAAGGCGGAGGACCTCAGTGAGGAGGCGATTGCGCTGTATGCGGACCCGCATCTGAATTATCTTCAGATGAATCGTCTGCGCACTGCTCTGAAAGAAGGCATGGAGCCGGAGGTCCTGCGCCCCGCCGCAAAGCCGTGGATTCCGGTCTGGCATATGGAAGAACTGATTGAGGAGCTGAAAGCCGGCAATATGCCGGAAATTCCCCGCCGTCCCTTTCCGCTGCGCAGGGTCCTGTTCTTTGCGGCTGTGTTTCTTCTTGTTCTGCCGCTGCCGCTGCTTGCGGAGCCGGAAGAGGAGCCGATGCTGGAACTGACCGCTCCGGAAGTGAAACTTGCCTGCGGAATGCCGTTTCATCCGCGCTCCTATGTGCGCAATGCAGAACAGTACGGCGATGAGCTGATCCTTCCGGATGCCTTTACGGCTGAACGTCCGGAGACCCGCCTTGTACAGTATCAGCTGAAAGGAAAAAACGGTGACATCAGGAAAAATCTTCGAATCCGTGTCGTGGATGAGACGCCGCCCGAACTGAAACTGAACACAGAAAAAACAGAGCTTCTGAAAGAAACTCCGTTTTCCTGTCAAAGTTATGTATTTCATGCGGTGGATGCGGTGGATGGAGATCTCAGAGCGGATGTGCACTGCAGTGATGTACTGCAGGATCAGGAAACACAGACCGTGGAGTATACCGTAACCGACCGTGCCGGAAATACGGCCCGGACAATGCTGACGGTCCATTTTGCGGATTACGGAGAAACCATCGGGACTTCCAGACCTGAACCGGTTTCTTCCGCGCCCGCGCCGGTGTATCGTCCGGCACCGGTTTCCGTCACACCGGCTCCGCAGACTGCACTGCCGGAAATTGAACCGCTGTTATCCTGAGATACTCTTTATGCCGCGCAGGCCATATGCGGATTCCGCATTGCGTGCCGCATTGAGAATTGCTTCAGACATGGCATAAGATGCCAGGATTCCGACTGCGGTGACATCTGCGGGAACGGTTCCTGTGGTCATCGCATGAATACTGTCGCCGTCATACATGGTATGGGCCGGGCAGATGGAGCGGGCATAGCCGTCATGCGCCATCGCCGCAACCTTGCATAAGTGGGCTTTGGAAAGATCGGCGTTGGTGAGGACAACCGCAATTGCGGTATTCTTCTGGAACGGGTTTACACCGATTTCTACGATATCATCCATGATCAGCTCCGCAGCTTCACGGACGGGTTTGCCCGCATGCGGTCCGGCCGCGACGGTTCCGGTCTTCCAGTCAATGATTGCGCCAAACGGATTTGCGGCAATCAGCGCACCGACTTTCAGGTCACCTGCCTGCAGGGCAAATGCGCCGAGTCCGGATTTCATGATGTGTTCGGGGCCGGCGAATTTTCCGCAGGATGCGCCGGTACCGGCACCGTAGTTTCCCTGTTTGAAATTGCCGGCATTCAGGCATGCCTGATAGCCAAGCGCTTTGTCGGGACGCACGGACGCATCGCCGACCGCAAGATCAAACAGGCAGGATTCACAGACGATCGGCACGACGCCGCTTCCGGTCGGAAAGCCGATCCCGCGCTCTTCGAGATAGCGGACAACGCCGATGGATGCCTCAAGACCGAATGCACTTCCGCCGCTCAGAAGCACCGCATTGACGGCTTCGTTATCCGCAAGCGGATCGAGCAGTGCGGCTTCCCGGGATGCCGGTGCGCCGCCGCGGATATCCAGTCCGGTGCGTGCGGCCCTGTCCGCAAGAATCACGGTACAGCCGGTGCCGCCTTCCGGATATTCCGCATTTCCGATGCGGAATCCTTCAATTTCCGTAATATCAATTTCCTTCCAGCCCTTCATTTCTGATTTCCTCCAGTATCTGTAGTTCTTCTTCATTCAATGACCGGGCTTCCAGCAGGTCCGGCCGTTTTGTCATGGTTTTCCGCAGGGACTCTTTCAGCCGCCAGCGACGGATCTTCTCCGCATGTCCGCTGCGCAGCACCTCCGGTACATCCATCCCCTGAAAGGATGCCGGCCGGGTGTACTGCGGGTATTCCAGGAGTCCGTTTTCAAAGGATTCTTCCGCGGTACTGTCGGCACGGATCGTTCCGTCCAGCAGACGGATCAGGGAATCCGTAATTGTCATGGCAGGCAGTTCGCCGCCGCTCAGGATATAGTCGCCGACCGAGATCTCCTCATCGACCGCGGTCATGATGCGCTCATCCATTCCTTCATAATGCCCGCAGATCAGGATGAGATCACCGGCTTCCTTGAGCCGGTGTGCATCGGCCTGATGATAGGGCGATCCGGTGGGTGTAAATGCGATGACTCTGCTCTGCAGGGTGCGGCATTTGTCCAGCGCCCGAAATACCGGTTCACACCGCAGGATCATTCCGGCACCGCCGCCGTAGGGGCTGTCATCGATATGGCGGAAACTTCCGTCCGCGTATTCTTTCAGATCAATGATTTCAAGATCCAGCAACCCGCGTTCCATTGCCCGCGCGGTCAGAGGATGACGGAGAAAACTTTCAAACTGATCCGGAAAGATGGTAAGAATACGAATTCGCATGTCTTTATTATAGCGGTCCTGTCCGCTTCCGACGATAACTCCCGGAAAGGAACCATGGCAGGTTATAATGCATTTAAAGAGAGTATTTCGTTACAGGGAGAATTGAATGATGTTTGAGGGGTATGATTTTTCGGATTTCTGGGAAAGGGCACCTGTATCCGGAGACGGATTTGAAATGAATCCGCCGGATGATGCGCTGATCAGAGAGATTGAGGGCAAGCTTGGCTATAAACTGCCCGCGTCCTATATCTGGCTGATGAAACAGCGCAACGGCGGATATGTGAAGAAGTGTGAATTCCCGTGGAGCGATGATCCGGATGAAAACTTTTATATTTCTTCCATTATGGGCATCGGCTATGAAAAGTATTCGCTGTGCGGGAAGTTCGGCAGCCAGTTCTGGATCGATGAATGGGAATATCCCCCGATCGGTGTCGCGGTCTGCGATACGCCTTCGGCAGGACATGAAATGGTATTTCTGGACTATCGTGCATGCGGGCCGCAGGGGGAGCCTTCCGTGGTCTGTGTGAATCAGGAAGCGGATTATGCGATTGTCCCGCTTGCGGAGAACTTTGAAGCATTCATCATGAATCTGAGGTAAGACCTATGGAACGGGGACTTCTGAAAAAAGCACTGGTCCGCTATGTTGCGGGCGTTGTCCTGATGGGGCTTCTGCTGTTTGTGCCGGCAGGTTCCTTCACCTGGTTTCACGGCTGGCTGATGATGGGCATTCTGTTTGTGCCGATGCTGGGAGCGGGAATCGTGATGTATTACAAAGCGCCGGATCTTCTGCGCCGCCGGCTGTCGGTCGATGAAAAGGAAACGGAACAGAAACAGGTCATCGGGTACAGCGGGCTGATGTTCATTGCGGCGTTTGTCCTTGCCGGACTCAATGAACGCTTTCACTGGACCGCGCTTCCGGCATGGATGCCGTATGCGGCGTCGGTGGTCTTTCTGCTTGGTTATCTCCTGTTTGCGGAAGTGCTGCGGGAAAACCGGTACCTGTCACGTACCGTTGAAGTGCAGGAAGGACAGAAGGTGGTGGATACCGGACTGTACGGCGTTGTACGTCACCCAATGTATTTCGCAACGGTGATTCTGTTTCTCAGTATGCCGCTGGTGCTCAACTGCTGGCCGTCGTTTGTGATCATGCTGGGGTATTTTCCGATCATCGCAAAGCGGATCCGCAATGAAGAAGCGGTTCTGGAAAAGGAACTGAAGGGCTATGCGGAATACCGTAAGAAGGTGAAGTACCGGCTTCTGCCGTATATCTGGTAAGAATAATCAGACAGGGAACTGCGCATGCAGTTCTTTTCCTTTCCGGCAGACAGAAGAGAATCATTTTCCTTCTGCACAGCGGATAAGGTAGACTGAAACAGGATATACAGCAGGAGGTGCGGATATGATACTGATCGTGGAAGGAATGGCAATGTGCCTGATCATCCTGATGGTATGTGTGATTGGCATTGCGACAGACGGTCCGGTCGGACTGGTGAACTTCTATGAAGAGGATGTACAGCAGCGGGTCGTGGAACTCGGGCTTACCACACCGGAAAAGATTAACCGCCGGGCAGTGATTTCCGGAATCGCGGTCTTTATACCGATGCTGATCCTGATTCCGTATATGGTATACGGGCTCAACGGCGCAGCCGGATTCCGGCAGAGATTCGCACAGATGCTGGTGATCGGAATGATCTACGGTCTCTTTGACCGGTTCTTTATTGACTGGTACTGAGTGGAACGGACCAATGCATGGAATATTCCGGGCACAGAAGATCTGAAGCCGTATATTCCGGCAAAAACAAAGATCATGAAATGGACTGCGACACTGGTCGGATACCCGCTGCTGTTTGCGCTGATCGCATGGGTCATGACCATATTTGGAAAGTAATGCCGGAGGAGTTTGTGACGATGACGGATGTAATGGAAAAAAACAGACGATTTTACGAAACCCAGGTCAGAGAACTGATTCATACCCGGTTTGCGGAATATGAAGACCGTATCGCGGTCGGCATTGCCGGGGAAGGCTCGGACTGTTTCGGCTATGATGATGAGATTTCCAGAGATCATGACTTCGGAACCGGTGTCTGCCTCTGGCTGACAGACGGAGATATGGAACGGTTCGGTGCGGAACTGTCCGCTGCCTATAACGAACTTGTGGACAGCATGGAACGATCTTATTACACAGACCGTCTGCGGGAACGCAGAGGCGTCATGACGATTCATGACTTCTATTCCGCTATCCTCCATGTGGACTGTGATATTGAACACTGCAGACTGTCGGAAGAGGACTGGTACCGGCTGGATCATGCCTGTCTGAAGACCGCGGTCAACGGAGAAGTATACCGGGATGATCCGGGAATCTTTACCGCTTTCCGGAACTATCTGCTTGGCTATTATCCGGATCGTATCTGGCGGATGCGGCTGGCGGAACAGCTGCACAAATATGCATCGGCACTGCAGGTAAACTATGCCCGCTGTATGTCACGCAATGATCTGGTGGCGGCGGAGCTCTGCCGGGCGCAGGGCGTGGAATCCGCAATGGAGCTGTTCTTTCTGTTGAAGCGGGAATATCCGCCGTATTACAAGTGGACGTATCGTGCTCTGACAGAACGGGATGAAGAAGGAATCCTGTCTGCACGGATCAAAGAACTTGCGATGGAAAAACTCAATCCGGAGGCATGGAACGGGACAAGATACCATCCCAACCGGCAGAATTATAAAGACCGGATTGTTTCGCTGTCGGAAGAGATTGCCTCAGACCTGGAATTCATGATGTCGGATATGGGGCTGATCTCCATGCGCAGCCGGTATCTTGAGATCCATGTGAATGAAGTGCTGAACGGGAACGATCCGCAGTAAAATACAGAGGTCAGGGAAAGGAAAATCAATTATGAAAATCGCAGTCAGATATTATACAAAAACAGGAAATACAAAGCGGCTTGCGGAGGCGATCGCAGACGCAGTCGGCGCAGAAGCACTGCCTATCAGCGAACCGATCACAGAACCGGTCGATGTTCTGTTCCTGGGTAATTCCTATTACGCCTTCACCATTGATCCGGAAGTACGCGCGTTCATCCGCGGCCTGGATAAAAACAAGGTCGGAAAGATCGTGAACTTCGGTTCTGCGGCGATGCTGAATTCGACCTATAAAAAGGTCAAGGCAGAAGCAGACAAAGCCGGCATCCTGATGGATACCCGGGAGTTCCACTGCAAGGGAGAATTCAAGGGCATTCATAAAGGCAAGCCGGATGCGTCTGATATGAAGGCTGCGGCAGACTTTGCGAAGAGCGTTGTTTCGTGACCTGCGTGAATGAAGCATAACGGAATCTGTTATAATCACGTAGTGCAAAACAACGGAGTGAGGTGACAAACGATGGTTAAAGATAAGAAAACAGCATTCGTTATATTTGTAGTGATCTTCATGGCTCTCTGGAACCTGCTGGATTTTCTGTACAGCACACTCATTTCAAAAAGCGGCTATCA
>JAFOLE010000002.1 GCA_017419465.1 Solobacterium sp.
CCAGAAAGCCGTCTTTGTCCCGGTCCCAGCGGTCCGGGTTTTTTGGGCTCCACGCGTATTCCAAAGAACGTTTTACCTGCGGCCAGAGGGAGCGCAGCCAGCCGTGCGATCGATCTGTATGAGCACATGCTTGTCGTTGAAGACGTGCAGGTGAAGGAAGATATCGTTCAGATCTATCTCGGAAACATGAAACATGGATCCGGTGAGGACATCCGTCTGATGATGTCGCTGGATGATTATTACAACGAGGGTATCCGAAAGGGAATGCGGCTTTCCGCATCTGCGGTGGAACGCATTCGCCGCAAGCAGGATGCCGTACGTGCATGGCGCAGCTGCATGCGCCGCATTGCGGCCAAGGACAGGACCCGCAAGGAAATCTATGACTGGCTGACGCGCAATACGAACTGTTATATCGAGACGGTCAATGAGATCGTCGAGCGGCTTGAACTCAAAGGATACATCGATGACGAGCGCTATTGTGCCGAAAGCATCTCACGGATGAAAGGCGCGCTCTTCGGCAGGGAGCGGATGATCCGCGAACTACGGAAAAAGGGTATCCCTCTGGAAATGATCAATTCCATGCTGGAAGAACAGCCGGATACGGAATATGAGGATGCGATGGCCTTCGCCAGACGTTCTGCACGCACACTTCCGGATACCAGTCAGCGGATGAAACAGAACAAACTCAAGGCCAGACTGATCGCGAAGGGATACAGCAGTGAAGTGGCAGACGCGGTGATTGCGGAGTTTGATTTCCGTGAAGACAGCAAAGAGGAACTTGATAATCTCCGGAAATGCGCCGCAAAGGCCAAAAAGCGGTATGAGAAGAAATACGAGGGCACAAAGCTCCGCAATACGGTATACCGTTACTGCAGTGCACAGGGATATAATGCGGAGGATATCTATGTGATCCTCGATGAAATGGAGTGGAATGTATGACAAAGGTAAAGGAATTTCGGGAAAAAGAACGGTATACGATGAACCTTCTGGTGAAGAATGTGCTCAAGGGCGTAACACAGAAGGGCTCCCCGTATCTCAGCCTCGTTCTGCAGGATGATTCCGGCACGATTGACGGAAAACTCTGGGATGCTTCTCCGGAGGATATCGCGGCCGCAGTTCCCGGACATGTGGAACAGCTCACGTTTGAAGTGCTCGACTACAACAATGCACTTCAGCTTCGGATCAATTCCATCCGGGATCTTGATCAGAATGACATTGATCTCAGCGAATTTGTCATGGCAAGCCCGGTGGCAGTCAGTGAACTGAAGGCACAGATTGCCGGCTATGTCCGTTCCATTCAGAACGAAACACTCCGTACGCTTGTGGAAGCGATGTACAAAAAGGTCGGAAAGACATTCTTTGATTATCCGGCCGCTTCCCGGATTCATCACAACTATCTCGGAGGCCTTGCGGAACATACCGTCGGGATGGCAAATCTTGCGGAACATATCGCAGCCCAGTATCCGGTTCTCGACCGTGATCTGTTAATCTCCGGTGTGCTCGTTCACGATATGGGCAAAATCGCTGAACTCGGCGGTCTTGTATCGAATGAATATACGCTGGAAGGCAAACTCACCGGTCATATTTCCATCGGCCACGGATGGCTTGTGGAGACTGCCCAGGAGCTTGGACTCAGTGATAAAAATGAAACGCTGCTTCTGAGGCATATGATTCTTTCCCATCACGGCAAACATGAATTCGGCTCTCCGGTGCTTCCGGCCATTCCGGAAGCGGAAGCGCTGTTCCTGATCGACAACATGGATGCACGCATGAATTCCCTGCGTCAGGCACTGTCTCAGGTGAAGCCCGGAAACTGGACCCCGAAGATGTTCGCATTTGAGAACCGGCAGTTCTATAAGGCAGGGAAATAATCATGGATATCCGTCTGAGACTTGTAAAGCGGATCCATTCCATTCTTGCCGGGGCAGGACGCGGCGGTTCACTGCCCGGTGTACTGGCGCTTAAGATGGACCCGAAGTTCATCGAAAAGATGCAGATGCCGGAACATGTCATTCTCGTATCCGGAACCAACGGAAAAACAACCACATCCAATCTGATCGCAGAATCACTGCGTCAGTCCGGAATGAAGGTTGTGAACAATCACCGCGGGGATAATCTCAATGTCGGCATAGCGACAACACTTGCCGCAAACTGTGATGATCACTATCACGTGATTGGCGATGCGGTGGTTCTGGAAGTGGATGAACTGACGCTGTACCGGCAGTTTCATGCGCTTCATCCGACCGCGCTTGTGATCACCAATTTCTTCCGTGATCAGCTCGACCGTGCCGGTGAGATGGAAACCATCATCCGCAAGATGATCGAGCTTGTGAAGGACTTTGAAGGGGATCTGATTCTGAACGGCGACGATCCGAATGTTCTTCGCCTTGGCGATGCGGCGGAAAAAGCACGTGTCCATTACTTTTCGGTAAATGAGACACTGCGTTCCCGCACGATTTCCGATGAGGCGGGAGAAGGTAAATTCTGCCCGCGCTGCGGCAGACCGCTCAGTTACTCCTATTATCAGTACTCCCATATCGGACGCTTCCACTGCCCGTATGACGGATTCGGCGAGATCACGCCGGATCTTACCGTCACGAATGTGGATTTTGACCATGCGGCATTTGAAGCACAGGGAAAGATCTATCATTCCTTTGTGAATTCGATCTATGGTGTTTATAACTGTGCCTCGGTGCTCTGCCTCATGAATGTCATGGGAAGAGATCTGTCCGCTGCGGATACTGTCTTCCGGAATTATGTTCTCAAAGAGGGGAGGAATGAAGTGTTCCAGCTGAGCCGGCCGTGCACGATCAATCTGATCAAGAATCCGACCGGTGCCAATGAAGTCATGAAATTCATTCTGGGTCAGCCCGGTGATAAAAATATCTGTATCTTCCTGAACGACAACGATCAGGACGGTCATGATGTGTCGTGGATCTGGGATGCGCATTTTGAGCGGCTGAATGATCCGTCGGTAAAGACGATCGTCTGTTCGGGAACACGGCCGTACGACATGGCACTCCGCCTGAAATATGAAGGACTGGAAGACCGGGTCATGGTCATTGAGAATGCCCGGGATGCGATTCGCTGGCTTGATGAAGCTAATCTGGAAAGTCATGTGATTTCCACCTATACGGCGCTTCATTCCACACGTGCCGTACTGAGAAAGCAGGAAGGGAGACATCATAAATGAAACTGAACATATTATGGATGTATCACGACCTGATGGATCTCTATGGCGACAAGGGAAATATCCAGGTGCTGAAGACCCGCTGTGAGAAGCGCGGCATTGATGTAACGGTTGATACGTGCGGTATCGGCGAAACCCGTACGATTTCGGATTACGATATCTTTTTCCTCGGCGGCGGTGCCGACCGTGAACAGAGTCTGATCTTTGAGGATCTGCTTTCAAGACGGGACGGCATTGAACAGGCGATGAAAAGCGGAACCGCATTTCTTCTGATCTGCGGCGGCTATCAGATGTTCGGCAAGTACTACAGGGATCAGGACGGAAAGACCGTTCCGTGTCTCGATTTCTTTGATTACTATACGGAAGCTTCCGACCGGGATCATCGCTGCATCGGCAACATCGCGATTGAAGTGACCATGGATCACGAGACATTCAATGCGGTAGGATTTGAAAACCATGGCGGTCAGACAAGAGGTGTGACTACACCGCTCGGCAGGGTCCTGAAAGGGCATGGAAATGAATACCAGAGTGCCTTTGAAGGATTCGTCAACGACCAGGTTGCGGCGACATATATGCACGGTCCGCTGCTGCCGAAGAATCCGCGGATCGCCGATCTCGTACTGATGCGGGGACTGCGGCGCAATTACGGCAGCGTGACACTCTCTGAACTGGACGATACGTTTGAAACCCGCGCACGGGAAACCATGCTGGGGAGATTGGGTATAAAAAAAGCATCTGAGTGAATGATCCGGGGCCTGTCAAGTAGACACCCAAAATATCTAAAGTAATGCCTGCCCAATCGGAGCTGATCCGGTTGGGCTTTTTGTTGCGTTCAATTCATTCAAGTGTTGTTTGAACTTTATGATTCTGTTGTTAACAGGAATC
>JAFOLE010000074.1 GCA_017419465.1 Solobacterium sp.
GATCACGCAGCACTTACTCTTCTGCCTATCAAACAGGACCTTTCACTAAGAATCCTGGAAATCCTCAGTGAACGGACGAGCTTTTCTGCGCTTTCATTTCGCTTTGTACTTCCATTATATCTGTCATTTCTGCTCTGCATATGTCCTTAAGACATTAAAAACTCCCCTGACAAAGGGAGCTTTCATCTAAAGGGAACCTTCACTTAAAATTGACCATTCCTTTATTTATGCCTGTCTGAAACGGTATATCGGTCTGTCCGCTATTGTATTTTTGCGCCGACATTTCTATACTGAAAGTATGATTTGTATAACTAATCATACTTGGAGGGTAAGATGAAGAGACCGGAAGGAAAATATGCATGGACCGCTACGGTCGGCGAAAAAGGACAGATCGTAATACCCAAGCAGGCGCGTGAACTGTTTGGCATCAAGCCGGGTGATACGCTGCTGCTGTTGGGAGATGAGACACGGGGAATCGCAATTCCGCCGAAGGATGCGTTCGCGGAACTGTTTCAGATGACCTTTGATAACGAGGAACGGGAAAAATGAAACTTGCATGGTTCTGTATTCCTGCCCATGGCCATACCAATCCGACACTCGGACTGGTCAGAGAGCTGACCGATGCAGGACATGAAGTCTATTATTTTTCCTTTCCGCAGTTCCGCCAGAAGATTGAGGAAGCCGGCGCGGTGTTTATTTCCTGTGATGAAGCGAACTTTGAAATGGATGATAAGGAAAACAGCGACCGGGTCGGAAAGGACATTGCGTATTCCGTTGAGCTGATCGTATCTTCCACGCTGGCACTGGATGATTTAGTCGCCGCAAAGATTGCGGAGATCAAACCGGATCTCATCGTGGCGGACTCGGTTGCCTACTGGGGAAAGCTTGCGGCCATGAAGTATCAGATACCGTTTGTATCTTCCACAACAACGTTTGCGTTCAACCGTTACTCCGCAGGCTATATGAAGCGCGGAGCCGGTGACCTTCTGAAGATGATAACCGCAATGCCGAAGATCAATAAGCAGATCAAGCGTCTTCAGGCACACGGCTATCCGGTAAAGGGATTCCTGGAGATTATCCAGAATGACAATGATACCAATACGATCGTTTATACATCGAAGTATTTTCAGCCATGTGCGGATACCTTCTCCGACCGGTATCATTTCATCGGTCCTTCCATCCGGCCGATCACACAGCCGATGAAGAAAACAAGGGAGAAAACCGTTTATGTCTCGCTTGGAACCGTGAACCGTAATCCGGAATTCTACCGCAGCTGTATCCATGCATTAAGCAGAACCGACTGGCAGATCATCGTATCCCTTGGCAGTGACACGGAAGAATTCGGAACCATTCCGGAGAACATCAAACTGTATCCTTCCGTGGATCAGATGGCGGTGCTTTCCATCGCAGATGCATTTATTACCCACTGCGGAATGAACTCCGTATCCGAAGCGCTGTATTTCAATGTGCCATTGATTCTCTGTCCGCAGACTTCCGAACAGGAGGCAGTCGCAAGACGTGCGGAAGAACTGGGCGCCGGACTGCGGCTGAATACCATGAATGAAGAAGAGATTCTCTCAGCTGTTCAGACCGTTCTGAATACGCCTTCCTATAAGAAAAATGCCGGGAAAATATCAGAGAGTTTCAGGGCGTCCGGCGGTCTGAAAGAAGCGAGGCAGTTTCTGGAATCGCTCGTTTCCCATTCCTGAAGGATGCGGATTGTATCAGCCACTACACATTCCCCTGGAGATTCATTAAAATAAAAGAGTGCTTTTTCAGGCACTGATCAATAAGGGGATAAATCAATGAATTATGAAACAGGTAAAAAAGTTCTTCGAATTGCAGGTATTCTTACCATCATCGGCGGTGTCTTTTCTCTTCTGCTTGCCGCTTTAGGTATTTTCGGCGGCGGTGCAGTTGCCTCCAATCCCGGTATTGAGGCAGACGCCGAGCTCCAGCAGACTGCCGGTATGGCAATTGCGGCAGGGTTAATCTTCCTGCTGGTTGCGCTGCTCAGTCTTGTAGAAGGAATCGTCTGTTACAGAGCCGGCAAAACCGGAAGAAAGAAGACAGCCACCGTTGCGATGTTCTTAGCGGTATTATCTACCATCGTGAACATTTCCAATCAGCTTCGGGCCGCTTCGCAGGGTTCCAACATCGCCAGCGTAATCATCAACGTGGCACTCAACATTCTGGTTATCTACGCCGCTTATGTCGTCAGACAGAATGCCGAGGCATAATCCGTCCAATTAAGAAAAACTGTTTTTAATCAAAGGTTCCGTCTGTAATGACGGGCCTTTTTGTCTGACACCGCAGATTTACAATCATGATTAATACAGTGTCTTTGTATCACAATAATTCTGCGCTTCCTGCGAAGGATACTCTCAGATACAAGATCGGTTTCAGACAGAAAAACCGGCACTCATTTTCGAAGAATAAACTATATAATTGACTGGCACTACAAAGGAGGTACATTTCATGAACCTGTCCGGTTACGGCGCATTATTATCTATGACATTACTGTTTCCAACAGCACCGGCGGCACAGATGATATCAGAGATCCCTGCGGTGATCACTGCGGAAACCACTGAAACAATTCAGAACGAAATCGAATCCGTAATTTCCGATATGTGGACGATTACAGAATCACCGGTACAGGCGGAAGGCGCACCGGCGGATACCGCCGACGATGATTCCGAAGGTCTGGATATCCGTTATCTTCTGTTTCTGCAGGATTTCAGAACCCGAATCAATGATGCGTGGACGCCGTTTATGGAGTTTGTCTCCTCGTTTGCGACAAGATATCTGATTCTTGCCGTACTGTTTGTCTACTGGGCAGTGAACAAGCGCAGCGGGCTGTATTCCATTGCCGCGATGTGTCTGACGCTCGGCATCAATCAGCTGGTAAAACTTACCGCCTGCGTCTACCGTCCATGGATCCGTGACCCGCGGATTGTGCCGGCAGGCGATGCGATTACCACCGCAACCGGATATTCCTTCCCGAGCGGACATACCGCAACCGCAGCACCGATCTTCGGCGGAATGGCAGTAACCTCGGATAAAAAACACAAGTGGTTCCCGGCAGTCTGTGTGCTTGGAATTATGCTGATTGCGTTTTCCAGAAACTACCTTGGCGTACATACGCCGCAGGATGTATTTGTCGCAATCGTGGAATCGGTTCTGTGCCTGATCATCATGTCTAAAATCTTCACGTATCTTGACCAGAACCCGGCGAAAGAAGATGTGTTCCTGCTTGCCGGAATCACCTTCAGTATCGTTTCACTGATTTATATCACCTTCAAACCGTATCCGCTGACGTATGTGGACGGTAAGCTGCTTGTCGATCCGCAGAAGATGATGAATGACGGATACGGAGATCTCGCATTTCTGTGTGCCTTCTGCATCGGACGTTATATCGAGCGGAAATGGATCCGGTTCACCCCGACCGGCATCAACGCAAAAGGCATCATTCTCTGTGTCATCGGCATGGTTCTGTTTGTCCTTCTGAACAACAACATCGGCGCACCTCTGGATCAACTTCTTGGAAGCCACTGGGGACATTTCATGCGGCGGATGATTACGATTCTCTACTATATGGTGCTGTATCCGGCAATCATCAAACTCGTGATGGACAAAACCGGAGCCGAAGAACGCAAACCCGAAAAATCCAGACCAGAGTAAAACCAGCAGAATTTCTCCTGCTGGTTCAGATCAGAAATACAGTTTTAATTTCAGAACAGCACCTCAGTTTCTGCGGATGTCGTACCGGCAATCTTTCTGCCGTCTTTGACGGAGAGAAGGACTGCCGCGTTTTTATTCAGCGCCTCATAATAATCTTCTGCGTCCAGTACGACAAAGCTTGCGGGCTTGCCGGATTCAATTCCGTAATGGTCCGAAATATGCAGCGTCTTTGCGGCATTGGTCGTAATGAGACGATAGCTGTTCATAATATCTTCATAGCCCATCATCTGCGTCACATGCAGACCGACAAAGACCACATCACGCAGGCTGCCGTTTCCCATCGGATACCACGGATCAAAGATATCGTCATGTCCGAAGGAAACATTGATTCCCTCCGCAAGCAGTTCCTTGACTCGTGTGACGCCGCGGCGCTTCGGATATGTATCCGCCCTGCCCTGAAGATGGGTATTCACCAGCGGGTTACTGACAAAGTTGATCCGGCTCATCTTCAGAAGCCGCATGAGACGAAGCACATAGGCGTTGTTATAGGAATGCATTGCGGTCGTATGGCTTGCGGTGACCTTGTCAAACAGACCAAGTTCCAGTGCCCGTGCCGCCACGGTCTCAAGACCGCGTGAAGCTTCATCATCGATTTCATCGCAGTGCACATCCACCAGACGGTCATACTGCTGTGCCAGTTCCATCGCATAGTTCAGTGATTCCACACTGTATTCCCGCGTGAATTCATAATGCGGAATGGCACCGACCGCATCTGCACCGAGCTCTACGGCTTTTTTCAACAGTTCTTTCCCGTTGGGATAACTGAGGATACCCTCCTGCGGAAATGCCACGATCTGAATATCCATCCAGTCCTTCAGCTCGTGCTTCAGTTCCAGCATGGTTTCCATTGCCATCAGAGTCGGGTCTGTCACATCCACATGCGTGCGGATATGCTGGATGCCGTTTGCGGCATACATGCGGGCAACCCGGTTCACGCGTTCCTTGATATCTTCCTTTGTAAGCTTGTCTTTCCGCTTACTCCAGCATTCAATGCCTTCAAACAGCGTTCC
>JAFOLE010000075.1 GCA_017419465.1 Solobacterium sp.
GAAATCATACAGGGCTGCCATAAGGCAGCCCTCATTCTGAAGAAGGAAACCGGATGAAAGGATTCACGCGACTGCTCTGTCACCTCATCACTGATCTTGCGGGCATTGCCTGCATTTTCATGTGCGTCCGGATGGCGCAGGGCAAGCCGGTTTCCCATCCTGCAGTATGGATCGGAGGACTGATCCTGTTTCTGATCTGGATCATCCTGCGGCTTTCCCGCATGCATTTATGCGAGCGCTATTCCATGAGGCAGTTTGAAGGAAAGTGGATCGAAGACCGGAAAACCAAAAAGGGACTGATGTACCGGGACAAGCCGGGATGTTATGCGATCCTGATCTACCGCTTTCCGCATCTTCTTCCCTTTACGGCAGGCTACTCCAATGTCTATGTCGGGCAGTCCCTGGAGGTTTATCATCGGGTCCACAATCATCTCAACCGCAAGGGCAATGGGGATGTGTATGCGGATGTCCGGGACGGCAGGCATATCGAGATTGAAATCTATCCCTGCCGCAAAGATAAACTGAATGATCTCGAGATCGAACTGATCCGGAAATACGACGCGGAAGAGTACTACAACCGCACCGCCGGCGGCGGGACAAAACGCGGCCGCTTCTGAACAGTTTTCCGTGGCGTGAAGAAGGGAAAACACGGTATACTGAAAGACGGAGAATTACTGTTAGAAAGAGGTATAAACATATGGACAGCCTGAAACTGAAAGATAATCTTTACTGGGTCGGAATCGAAGACTTTGACATGCGTGTCTTCGACATCATCATGACCACCGAATACGGATCCAGCTTCAACTCCTACATTCTCAAGGGCAGTGAGGCAACGGTTCTGTTTGAAACGGAGAAGACAAAGTTCTTCGAAGACTACCTGCGGGAAATCGAGCAGGTGACTTCCGTCAAGGATATCAAGTATATCGTCATGAACCACACCGAGCCGGACCATGCGGACGGCATCGGAGAGCTGCTGAAGCTCAACCCGGAAATCGAAGTCATCGGTACGATCGCCGCAGTAAACAACCTGAAACAGATCATGAACCGCGAGGACTTCAAGTTCCGTGTGGTAAAGAATCTTGAAACCCTGTCGCTCGGCGATATTACCCTGGAATTCCACGTGCTTCCCAACCTGCACTGGCCGGATACCATGTGGACCTATGCGAAAGAGATCAAAACCCTCTTCCCGTGCGATTCCTTCGGTTCCCACTTTGCGACAAAGGAAGTGCTCCGTTCGCTCGTAACGGATGAGGAAGGCTACTGGAAGGCAACGAAGTACTACTTCGACTGCATCCTCGGCCCGTTCCGCCGTCCGTTTGTGGTCAACGGTCTCAAGCGTCTGGAAACCCTGGATGTGGATATGATCTGCACAGGTCACGGACCGGTGCTCGACAGCCACATCGATGAGATCGTCGCAAAGTACAACGAATGGTGTGAAGCGCCGGTCAAGGAAAAGAAGAATGTCGTCATTCCGTATGTCACCGCGTATGGCTATACGGGAATGCTGGCGGAAGCGCTGGCAAAGGGCCTGCGTGAAAACGGCGTTGACGCCGAACTCTATGACATGGTTGAAGAGAAGGATGCCAATAAGGTCATCGAGGCGATCACAGCCGCAGACGGACTGCTCGTCGGTTCCCCGACGATCGTCGGCGAAGCGCTGCCTCCGGTCGCAAACCTGCTCAACGGACTTCATGCGGCACTGGAAAAGGGCAAGCCGGCGATGGCATTCGGAAGCTTTGGCTGGAGCGGCGAGGCAGTACCTGCATTAACCGCAAAGCTGACTGCCCTGAAATACAACGTGCAGGAAGGCATGCGTGTCAAATTCAAGCCGTCCGAAGCGGATCTTGCGGCAGCGGAAGAATGCGGAAAGAACTTTGCGGAACTGGTAAAAGCCCGCTAAGAAACGGTTTACTTGAATTCATGTGTTTGTTATAATTGACAGGCACATGTAAAAAGGAGCTTTGAAAGATGCTGAATGCATTGTTGATGATTGTCAGCGCAATGCTGATTATTCTTACCCTTCTGCAGGGCGGAAAATCTGATGGAATCTCAGGCGCATTTACCGGAAACGGCGGACTGAATCTGTTTGCGAACACGAAGGAACGCGGATCCGAAAAGGTGATTTCCAATATCACACTGGTACTCGGAATCGTATTCTTTGCCCTTGTAATTGCGATTCGTCTTGTCTGATCATCAAAGAGAAACAGCCGGTATGCACCGGCTGTTTTTTCAAAGTAATAATAGGGAGAAAACCATGAGCACAATGAAGGAAGAGATCCTGGCACTGGTCGGAAACAGCAAGAAACAGACCCTGGACCGGAATGCAATTGCGAAAAAACTGAATCTTTCCAAAGCGGTGGAGCTCGCCGAGTTTGACCGTGCAATGGATGAACTGGAAGAGGACGTTGAACTGTTCCGCGGCAAAGGCAACCGCTATATGACCCGCGAACAGAGCGGCGTGGCAGTCGGTGTACTGCATGTCAACCGCTACGGCACCGGCTATCTTGACCGGGAAGGACTTGCCTCGATCATGATCACCCCGGCCCGTCTCAACGGTGCCATGGACGGCGATACGGTCGCCGCACGCGCCGATGAAAGCGGCCGCTACAACATGTACGAAGCGGTAAACGGCAGTGTGCTGAAGATCCTCAAACGGGGAAAGGACTTCCTTGTCGGAACCTATATCGATACCCCGTACGGACCGCGCTTCTGGCCGGATGATGAGAAGTTCCGCGGTTTCAGCATCTCCATGCAGGAACCGGACGGCTTTACGCCGCTGCCGGGACTCAAGGTCAAGGCACGCATCGATACCTTCGGCAATCCGCTTGAGCTCACCTGGATCAAGAACATCGGATTCAAGGATGACCCGGGCGTGGATCTGCTTACGGTACTGCTCGACCACGGCATCGATCCGGAATTTCCGGATGCGGTCATGAAGCAGGCAGAGGCAATTCCCCAGGAAGTTACCGAAGAACAGATGGAAGGCCGCACCGATCTGACCGGAGAACTCACCATCACGATCGACGGTGATGACTCCAAGGACTTTGACGACGCGGTTGCGGTGGAAGCGGTGGAAGACGGATGGATCCTCAAGGTCTCCATCGCAGATGTATCACATTATGTGACGGAAGGCAGCCCGCTCGATATCGAAGCGGCAGAGCGCGGAACGTCCAGCTATGTCATTGACAAGGTTGTGCCGATGCTGCCGCAGTTATTAAGCAACGGTATCTGCTCGCTGAATCCCCATGTGATCCGTCTGACCAATACCTGTGAGATGAAGGTGGAAAAGAACGGCGCCGTGTCTGATTTCAAACTGTATCCGTCCTTTATCCGTTCCGCGGAGCGGATGACCTACCGCAATGTAAACAAGATGCTGGACGGGGATAAGGAAACTCTGGAACAGTATGCCCATATCGCAAAACTCATCGAAGACCTCCGGGACTGCGCAGATGCGATCCGGGCACGCCGTGTTGCGGAAGGCGCAATTGACTTTGCGTCGGATGAAGCGGATATCCGGGTCGATGAAACCGGCAAGCCGGTCTATGTCGGTAAGGCAGAGCGCGGACATGGCGAGATGATCATCGAAGACCTTATGATTGCGGCCAATGTCAGTGTCGCAAAGCTGATGAACCGCAACGGATTCCCGTGCATCTACCGTGTTCATGCGGAGCCGTCTGTCAAGAAACTGACGAACTATGCACATATGGCCTATATGCTGGGACAGCCGTTCAATGTAAAGAACGCGGTCTCTCCGAAGGAGATTCAGCGTTACCTTAAATCCAAGGAGAATACCGAGGAATACAATGTGCTCTCCGCACAGATGCTGCGGTGCATGGCAAAGGCGGTCTATGATCCGCATTGCCTCGGACACTTCGGACTTGCGGAAGGCGAGTATCTGCACTTCACGTCTCCGATCCGCCGTTATCCGGATCTCATCGTGCACCGGATGCTCAGAAGATATTACTTTGAGGAAGACTTCTCCCACCGCAAGGCGGATGAAGAGAATGTAAAGAAGTATGCGGTATCCTCTTCGGAACGCGAACGTGAAGCGGATGCGGCAGAATATGAATGCGAGGACATGAAGAAAGCCGAATACATGAAGGACAAGGTCGGCATGGTATTCGAAGGCGTCATTACCTCGGTCAAAAACTACGGCTTCTATGTAACACTGCCCGATACGATCGAGGGCATTGTCCGTGTGGACTCCCTGTATGACGGCTATTACCGCTATGATGAGGGCCGCATGGCACTGATCAATGACCGCACCAAGACGATGTACCGCATCGGTGAAAAGATTTCCGTACGTGTACTGTCAGCGTCCAAGGAAGCACGCACGATTGAATTCGGTGTGATCCGCAGCGGCGGCGGAAAAATCAGGGAAAAGACAGAGCCGGCAAACAAGGGACGCAAGACCCGTTCCCGCGCTGCACGCAAGGCAGAGCAGTACGGCTATGAACTGAAGAGAGATACACGCGGAAGGAAGCGGTCCGCGTCCGGAAGGAAACAGAATGGCAGATCAAAAAAACGCTAAGGTAAAAGTTGTTGCGGACAACCGGAAGGCGCGCCATGACTACTTCATTGAAGATACATATGAAGCGGGCATGGTGCTGACCGGAACCGAGATCAAATCGATCCGGGAAGGCCGTGTGCAGCTGAAGGATTCCTATATTTCCATCCGGCACGGAGAAGCCTGGATCAAGGGCATGCATGTAAGTCCGTACAAGTTCGGCAATATCTTCAATGTCGATCCGGAACGGGACCGCAAGCTGCTTCTTCATAAGGCGGAGATCCGCAAGTTGTTCGACAAGGTGCGCATCAAGGGATATACTCTGGTGCCGCTGCGCATTTATCTCAAGGGCGGCAGGGCAAAGATGGAAATCGCACTGGCAAAAGGCAAGGACCTTTATGACAAGCGTGAATCCCAGAAACTTCGTGATGCGGCACGGGAAATGGAGAAAGCACTGAAGCTCCGGCGATAACAGACAGAACGGCATATGCCGTTCTGTTTTTGGCATATGCGCTGTGGTATGGTAGGAGAAAGGCTGAAAACATATGGCACGAAGAAGACGGAAATCACTGTTCAGACAGATATTCGGCTTTTTCATGCGTGTTCTGCTTGCGGCAATGATCATTTACTTCGGCCTGCGGATCGCGGCTCATTACGGCATCATAGACCAGTCCGCACTCCAGGAGGTCAGTGAGTCCGTCAGTGAAACGGTCGGCGAACATGTGGATCTTCCGGGTCTTCCTTCCGCAAAGCCGGTCATAAACTGGGATACTTCAAAGGAAGGATACTACTATGCATTCCTGAATGAAGACGAACAGCAGGTATATCAGACGATCCTGCAGGCATGTGAATCCTTTGAATTCAAAGTGGAACTGCCGAAGGCTGTCAGTACGGATACGCTGTTTCATGCGGTCTGTGCGGTGACCTGTGATTATCCGGAGTATTATTGGGTGAATACGTCCTATACGTATTTCAAAAATGCCTATGACAACGTGCTCTCCGTTGAGTTCGCCTCGAACGGAGATGAAGCGCAGAAACTGGCGGAGATTGAACGGATGGCAGACGAAGTGCTTGCGGATCTTCCGGCTACCGATTACGCCGCATACAAATATCTGTATGACTGGGTCATTGAAACAACAGACTATGATGCTTCTGCGGCAGAATCCGGCCAGCATCTGACCAGTGTGTTCTTTGATCACCGCTCGGTCTGTGCCGGGTATTCCAAGGCTTTTCAGTATCTCTGCCATAAAGCAGGACTCAAATGTACTTACGTGACCGGTGCGGCAGTCATGAGAGACGGTTCGCAGGGCAGTCATGCATGGAATCTGATCCGTGTCAACGGAACGTACTGCTGGGCGGATGTGACCTGGGGAGACCCGCTGTTTGAAGGCTATGAGACGACCGCCACAAACTACAACTACTTTGCGGTTTCCGACCGTTTCCTCCGCAAGGAACATACGATCGATACGATGATCGCAAGCGAAGAGAATCAGACACCGCTTCAGGTGGAATATCCGGTATGTGACAGTAATGACTGGGACTGGTACGTGCAGAACGGATCGTTTTTTGAGACATATGATGCCCAGGCAGTAAAGAACTATATTCTATGGGCACAGTACGCCGGACTGCTGCGTGTGGATCTGAAATTCGGCTCTTCAGAGGAACTGATGAATGCCGTAACGGATCTGCTTACCAATGAGCGCTTTTTCTACATCCTGCAGGAATCCGGAATTCCGTGTACCCAGCTCTCCTATGTGCTGTTTGAGCCGATCGGGGCGGTATGGATCCTGCCGGGGTGAGAGACTTGAATTTGGTCAATTTTAAGTGAAGGTTCCCTTTAGATGAAAGCTCCCTTTGTCAGGGGAGTTTTTAATGTCTTAAGGACCTATGCAGAGCAGAAATGACAGATATAATGGAAGTACAAAGCGAAATGAAAGCGCAGAAAAGCTCGTCCGTTCACTGAGGATTTCCAGGATTCTTAGTGAAAGGTCCTGTTTGATAGGCAGAAGAGTAAGTGCTGCGTGATC
>JAFOLE010000076.1 GCA_017419465.1 Solobacterium sp.
CCGGTCAGAGTCGCACAGTTCGGAGAAGGAAACTTCCTCCGCGCATTCGTTGACTACATGGTTGACATTGCCAATGAAAAGGGTCTGTTTGATGGAAGCGTTGTTCTGATTCGTCCGATCCCGTTCGGTGACATGGACAAGTTCTTCCTGGATCAGGACTGCCAGTACACTCTGCAGCTTCGTGGCCGCGTCGAAGGTGAACCGTACGTTGAAACACGTCAGATCACTTCGATTGCCAATATTGTTTCTCCGTTCCGTGACTATGAAGAATATATCAACGTCGCTAAAATCGACACACTGCGCTTTGTCGTTTCCAACACCACTGAGGCAGGTATCGTCTTCAACGCAGAAGACAAGTTCGAAGAGAAGCTGAACATCACCTTCCCGGCAAAACTCACACAGTTCCTGCTTACACGTTATGAGACATTCAACGGCGATCCGGACAAGGGTCTGGTAATGCTGCCGGTTGAGCTGATTGACGACAACGGTATTGAGCTCCGCAAGTGCGTCATGAAGTACATCGACCTCTGGAACCTCGATGCAGGATTCAAGTCCTGGGTTGAAAATGCATGCATCTTCACCAGCACACTCGTTGACCGTATCGTTACCGGTTATCCGCGTGCCGATGCTGAGAAGATCTGGAACGAACTCGGCTACCGTGACAACATCCTCGATACCGCTGAGCCGTTCGCTCTCTGGGTCATCGAATCCGAAAAGGATATCTCCAAGGAATGGCCGATGGATCAGGCACTCGCTGACAAGACCGGCATGAACGTCATCTTCACCGACAACCAGAAGCCGTACAAGCAGAGAAAGGTCCGTATCCTCAACGGTGCGCATACTTCCTTCGTTCTGGCTTCCTACCTCAAGGGCAATGACTTCGTCAACCAGTCCATGCAGGATCCGATCATGCAGGACTTCATGTTGAAGACCATCCATGAGGAAGTTATTCCGACCCTCACCCTTCCGAAGGCTGACCTCGAAGAGTTCGCAAATGCCGTTGTTGACCGTTTCAACAACCCGTTCATTCAGCACAGTCTGCTGGCAATCGCGCTGAACTCCGTATCCAAGTGGAAGGCACGCTGCCTCCCGAGCTTCCTCGGTTATGTTGAGAAGTTCGGCAAGCTGCCGGAGCACCTCACCTTCTCCATCGCTTCCCTGATGGCGTTCTACTCCGCTACCGAGCTGACAGACGGCGTGCTCAAGGGTCACCGCGGTGACGATGTCTATGACATCAAGGATGATCAGGCCGTTCTCGAGTTCTTCCGTGACAACTCCGCAAAGGAGACCGGCGAATTCGTACATGCTTATCTCTCCAACGAAGCATTCCACGGTCAGGATCTGACAAAGATTGAAGGCCTTGAGGCAAAAGTTACGGAATATCTCGGCGCAATCCGCAGCGAAGGGATGGAAAAGGCCCTCGTTAAATACTTCGGTTAATTATGCAGAAAGCAATTAAAATCCATTCAAAAGACAACGTTGCTGTCGCGCTTCAGCCGCTGAAACAGGGAGAAGTCATCTCCCTGGGCGGCCAGGACGTGACACTGGTTGAAGACATCGAACAGGGACACAAGTTCGCACTTGCAGATCTTCCGGAAAATACGAACATCATCAAGTACGGAACCGTCATCGGCCACACCACAAAGGAAGTCAGGACCGGTGCCCATGTTCATGTCGAAAACATCAAGACCAACCTCGGCGATGTTCTGGAGTATACCTATACACCGGAGACCTTCGAACAGCCCGCAGCACAGGGCCGTACGTTCAAAGGCTTCGTCCGTAAGAACGGCGATGTCGGTATCCGGAATGAAATCTGGATCATCCCGACCGTCGGCTGTGTAAACAACATCGTTCAGACCGTTGAACGTCAGGCACAGTCCCTGATCAAAGGCTCGATCGACGGCATCCATGCATTCACACATCCGTACGGATGCTCGCAGATGGGCGGCGACCAGGAAAACACAAGACGCATTCTTGCGGACCTGATCGTTCATCCAAATGCCGGCGGCGTTCTGGTACTCGGTCTCGGATGTGAAAACTCCAATATCGCAGTCCTGAAGCCGTACATCGGCGAATACGATCCGGAGCGTGTACGCTTCGTCGTCGCACAGGCGGAAGAAGATGAAGTCGCTGCCTGCATGAAGCAGATCGAGGAACTCGTTGAGATCGTCTCCAAAGACGAACGCACCGAGTGCCCTGCCTCCAAGCTGAAGATCGGTCTCAAGTGCGGCGGATCCGACGGACTCTCCGGCATCACCGCCAACCCGGTTGTCGGCCGCTTCTCCGACCTTCTGGTTGCGGATGGCGGAACAACCATCCTCGCGGAAGTTCCGGAAATGTTCGGCGCAGAAACACAGCTGATGAACCGTGCAGTCAATGAGGAAGTCTTCCACAAGACCGTTGATCTCATCAACAACTTCAAGGAATACTTCACTGCCAACCATCAGACGATCTACGAGAACCCGTCTCCCGGAAACAAGGCCGGCGGCATCTCCACACTGGAAGACAAGTCCAACGGCTGCGTACAGAAGAGCGGAAGCGCTGTGATCAGCGACGTTCTCGAGTATGGCGACCGTCTCAAGACAAACGGTCTCAACCTGCTCTCCACACCGGGCAACGACCTCGTTGCGGCAACCGGTGAAGCAGCGGCAGGCTGCCAGATGGTTCTTTTCACCACCGGACGCGGAACACCGTTTGCGACTGCGGTTCCGACCATCAAGATTGCGACCAACAGCCGTCTTGCCAATGCCAAGAAGAACTGGATCGATCTCAATGCCGGACGGGCAATTGAGGACAGCTCCATCGAAGCAGTCGGCGAAGAACTGTATGATCTCGTGATTGAAACTGCCAACGGAAAGAAGTGCCGTTCCGAAGAAGCAGGCTATCACGATATCGCAATCTTCAAACAGGGTGTTACCCTCTGATTCACACACAACCCCGGTGTCTGCCGGGGTTGTTCTTTTATGCGCTGCAGCGCGTGCACAGAAAGTACTGCATTCCAAGCGTTTAACGAGTATTCTGAATATGTAATGCGGAAACGTATTCGATTCATCATCCGGCCGGTACAGGGCTATCCCTGTATCTCACCTGCAGATTTAAGGAGGCAATTATCATGGCAACACTGGACGAACTGGTTCATTACTGCAAAACAGAAAACCCTGTCGGTGCATTTATGCTTACAGGCGAATGGGGGTCCGGAAAGACTCATCTGATTGAGAAGGATTTAACAGCCCGGCTGGAGGATACCCATGTAATTGCCCGGGTTTCACTGTTTGGCCTGGGTTCGATTGATGCACTTCACCAGGCAGTGAAGGAAGCGTGGATCACCGCCTGTTCCCCTGTACTTGGAAGACTGGTAAAGGATAAGGAACGTGCACAGAATAACAGCAAGCTGCTGAACACGATCAATTCAATCCTGAAGGGTCTGAATCCCACCGCCGGCAAGGCAGCGGATCTTGCCGTGTCACTGAACATTCTTGATGTCATTACCGTGGAACCGGAAATTGAAGATATCCATGACCTCAAGAAGAAACGGGTTGTCCTTGTATTTGACGATCTGGAACGGTCCAAACTGGATCTGATCGCAGTGATGGGCGCCATCAACAACTACTGTGAGAATCAGAAGTTCAACACGATCATTGTGACCAATGAATCATTTCTGATTCGATCCCTGGGCCATGATCTGTTAAAGTACCAGATGTTAAAAGGAAAAACCGTATCCAGGACGCTGTTCCATATTCCGGACTGCAAATCGGCCGTTTCCAGTATTATCGAAGAACGGCACTGGAGTTCGGAAGCATACAAAACCTATCTCCAGGAACGGAAAGAACGCATTATTGAACTCTTTTCTTCCGCGGAGTTCCGTCCGGAAAGCAGCCGCAGTGAGACCGTCAAATCGCACAACCTTCTCGCTCTGATTACTTCCCTTGATGATTTTTACCGCATCTTCTCTCATCTCACAAAAGCCGGCGTGGATAATCCGGACAGCTGGCTGTTCTCATTCCTTGCCTATTCCCTTACCCGGAAGGGCGGTGTCTTCGATAACGGAGAACTGCGGTTTGACTGCACGGATGAAGAGATTCAGAAACTGTATCCGATGTTTTCTCCGGAGTTCCTGTTCACCAGCATCCGCAGCTGGGTCTCCTACGGAATCTGGGATAAGGAACTGTTTGACCGTGAACTTGCGGAAACACTCCGATAACTTCTTGTTGCGGTGCCATGCAGTGAAGATCGCTCTATAACGTAATAAAGTAAAAACTCCCAACGGGAGTTTTTGTTTGTATATTCTGTCTTACTCTTTGATGGAAGCGCGTTCGGCCGCCTGTACCAGATGGCGCATCAGCACAGCGGTTGTGACAGCTCCGACACCGCCGGGCACCGGTGTGATGCGTTCCACAACCGGCTCCACTTCTTCAAAGGCGCAGTCGCCGCACAGTTTTCCTTTTTTCTCATTCCAGCAGATACTGATATCTACGACGGTCTGTCCTTCTCTTACATAGGACGCATCCAGTTTCTCGGGCTGTCCCATGCAGGTAAAGATAATGTCCGCTTCCCTTGCAATGGACGGGATATCCACTGTCCGGGTATGGCAGATCGTTACGGTCGCATTCCGCTGTACCAGCATCATCGCAAGCGGCCGTCCGACCACAAGCGAGCGTCCAAGGACAACCGCACGCTTTCCGCTGAGTTCTATGCCGTAATGATCCAGCACCGCGATTGCGGCCTCTGCCGTGCACGGCGCAAAGCCGTTTCGGGTTCCGGTAAAGACACCGGCCAGAGAACCGTCCGAGCAGCCGTCGATATCTTTCTGGGGCACGATCGCATTTCTTGCGCGTTCGTTGTCCAGCCCCTTCGGCAGCGGACGGAACATCAGGATTCCGTGCACGGCCGGATCCTGATTGAGACCGTCCAGCGTCCGGTAGAATGTCTCCGTATCCGTGTCCGACGGAAGGATCACTTTCTTAACGGATGCACCTAACGATTCGCAGCGCTTTACGGCTCCG
>JAFOLE010000077.1 GCA_017419465.1 Solobacterium sp.
CTTACTCTTCAGAAACAGTATAAAAGGGAGCCTTCATCGAGAATATGACCTTAAAGGGAGCTTTCAACAATAATCAAGGTAAATCATGTGAGGTCTTTTCTCTGCGCATGGATAATGCGTTGGATTAGTATTATGATCATTGCGGTAACAGATTGAAAGAAATGTATCAGGAGGAAGGTACATATGGACCTGCTGGAACAATTTACCGATGAGCTGCATCAATGGTCACTGAACGGGAAAGAACCTGTATCGGCTTCCATTGATCTGCGGTATATGCTGGATCTTCAGGAAACACGTCTGAACAATCAGAACGTGAAAAGAGAAGAAGAGTTCGTCCATGTGAAGGATGAGATCCGGGGAAGTCTGCCCCGCAGCGGCAACGGATACACTTCCAGAATCATCTACCGGGAAGCCAGGCAGAATCTGACATACCGCAGGGGAGAAAGGATGATTCGGAAATACAGCCGTCCGGTTGATCTGTATGTGTCGTTCCTGGACAGGGAGGACAATTCTCCCGATACCTGTACCTGTCCCAACTGCGGACATACGATGACTTCCGAAGAAGCACGTGACGGATGTCCTTACTGCGGAACGCATTTTGAAATGAAAGAAGTTTACCCATGCGCGGTTTCCTACTATACCGTTCCCGGCATTGTGGAACGTGGAACATTGATGGAAAACCTCAAAAGGGAACTGATTATTGCGGGCGTGCTCTGCGGCAGCGTGCTTGCGGTCATCTGCTTTTTTGTCTGGAATGATATGATGCTGATCTTCAGAATCCTTGCGGCATTGTTTATGGGGCTGTTCTATGGCGGCGTGTTTGCCCTCTGCTGGTATATGCTCCGCAGTCTGATCCTTGCCGGGAAGTTGTTTTTTGAAGCGGGAAGATCATTTTCCATGCTGAAAGGAATCAACAGCAGGAAGAAGATGACGGAGTTCATGCATGCATATGAGCCTGAATTCTCCTATGAGGCGTTTGAAGGCAGAATTCTGGCATTGCTGAGATCAGCTGCCTTCGAGAATGACAGGGAATCCCTTGCGGTATGGGAAGGGGACGATGATCTTTCCAGTCTGGATACAGTGATTGACATGCAGTATCGGGGAGCGCTTTATATCCGCAGATGTGAAAAGACAGGAGATATCCTGCGGGTGGAAGGAACAGCATTCCTGACGGATACCTATGCAGGAAGAAGCGTCCGGGAAAAAGATGAACAGTTCCGGTTCTGTGTGGAAAAGGAAGTCACAGCGGAATATAATCCGGCCTTCACTTTCCTGCGGGTAAGGTGTGAGGGATGCGGCGGAAGCTTTGATGCGGTACATCTGAGAAACTGCCCGTATTGCGGCAGGGAATACGAATTGAAGAAAAAGGACTGGGTGCTGACCGGTCTGAAACGCAGATAGTGAAAAAACAGCCGGCGTATGTGAAGTGCATCCTAAAAGTTGAACAAAACTTTTGAGGTTCAGTATACAGTGTCCCGATGATCCGGATTATTCTGAACTGTACAGACGGAATGATCCATGGACCTTTGTCTATTTGACAGTCATTCAGTCCCCCTAGGATAATATTTTCGAGTCATCAGATCTGGAGGTATGACATGAACGATACAGTGTCCCTGGTATTTACAGGGGATATCGGATTCGATAAATACATGGACGGAAAGTGGAATGATGAGGAACTGATCTCCGATGAAGTTCTGGCATTCCTGCACAGCGGTGATCATGTGATTGCCAATGTGGAAGGGGCACTTGTCCGACAGGAAAAACAGTCTGATCAGGAAGGCGTAAAGCAGCTGGTTCATGCGATGGACCCGGATGCCACAAAGGTGCTCCGCAGAATGCATGCGGATATCTGGAATCTCTGCAATAACCACATTCTGGACGCAGGCGAGGAAGGTGTCCGAAAGACACTGGAAGAAGCAGAAGCGTTCGGCGCAAAGACTGTCGGTGTCGGAATGAATCTGAATCAGGCAAAGGAGATCCTGTACTTTCCGGAAGCGGGCGGAATCGGCCTGTTTGCGGTCGGCTTCCGTACCGGCTGTAAACCTGCCGGTGAGGCTAAGGCAGGCACCCTGCTCTGGAATGAGATGGATCTGATTGAAGAGAATATCCGCACGATCAAGCAGAAGTGCCGCTGGTGCTGTCTGATCGTTCATGGCGGCGAAGAGTTCACCGCACTGCCGAGTCCCTATGTGCGGGAACGCTATCTGAAATTCCTCGAGATGGGCGCAGACATGATCGTTGCGCATCATCCGCATGTGCCGATGAACTATGAGACGGTAGGGGACAAGGTGATCTTCTATTCCCTCGGCAACTTCATCTTTGACACGGATTATCAGCGCGCCCAGTATCACACGGACAAAGGCGTGCTCGTAAAGCTGAACTTCACGCCGGATTCCTATACCTGGGAAGCCGAAGGCATCCGGATCATCCGCGGACCGGAACATATCGTCAAAGCCGAACTGCCGAAGATCTTTGAGGATGTGCAGCCGGAGGAATATGAAAAACTGAGTCCGCTTGCGGCGAAGATGTTTCTTGCGGCAACAAAGCGCCAGCAGATTTATCTGAATGCGGCGGCGTTTGAACACAAGACACCGGAGGAGTGGGAAGCCCACTTCACCGATCCCAACCGCCGGTACCGGGTGCCTGGGGAGGCACTGGATTTTACGATCATCTGGCAGCTGGCGCAGAAAGCCGAAGAAGGTGACTGGAAGAACAGCCGTCTGGAAAACGTCAAAGAATATATTCTTGAACAGATGTGAATCCGTGAAATACAGCATAGTCCTGCATGCATGATGCGGGACTTTTTTAATGGATGATACGCATGAGAAGTATTCTGTGCAGGAATCCGGCAATCCTGTGGTATTGTGGAGGAACGGAGAACATTACTATGCAATACAGAACAGATAAACACGGAAACCGGCTGTCCGTCCTTGGCTTTGGCTGCATGCGTTTTACAAAGAAGGGAAACGCAATCGATATTGCCAAGGCAGAACGGGAGATCATGGCCGCATACCATGCCGGCGTCAATTATTTCGATACGGCATATATCTACCCGGGCAGCGAAGCCGCCATCGGTGAAATCTTTGAGCGCAATCAGATCCGCGATAAGATCAACATCGCGACCAAACTGCCGCAGTATCTGATATCCAGCCGGGACGCGGTTGACCGGTATTTCAACGAAGAACTCCGGCGGCTGCGCACCGACTATGTCGACTACTATCTGATGCATCATATGACAGATATTGCCATGTGGGAAAAACTGAAGGCGATCGGGATTCTTGACTGGATCAAAGAGAAGAAGGCTTCCGGCGCGATCCGCAATATCGGCTTTTCCTATCACGGAAATACCGATAACTTTCTGAAGTTCCTGAATGACTATGACTGGGATATCTGCCAGATTCAGTACAACTATCTTGATGAAGTGACCCAGGCCGGAAAAGCAGGACTGAAAGCCGCCGCAGAGAAGGGAATCCCGGTGGTGATCATGGAACCGCTGCGCGGCGGAAAACTGGTAAATATGCTGCCGAAGGAGGCGGAAGCCGCAATGGATGCGAGCGGTCATTCCTGGAGCCCGGCGGAGTGGGGACTGCGCTGGCTGTACAATCAGCCGGAGGTGACGGTCGTGCTGTCCGGTATGAACTCGGAAGCGATGGTTCTCGAAAACTGCCGTACCGCAGATGAAACACAGCCGGGCAGTTTTACCGAAGCGGACTTTGCGGTGCTGGAAACCGTAAAGCGTGCCATCAACGAAAACGAAAAGGTCGGCTGTACCGGCTGCCGTTACTGCATGCCATGCCCCAAGGGTGTGGATATCCCCGGTATCTTCCGCTGTTACAATACGATGTTTACCGAATCCAAGAGCCAGGGCAGGTTCCAGTTTGCCCAGACCGTTGGTCTGACCAAGGAGCCGGCATTTGCCTCGCAGTGCATCAAATGCGGAAAATGCGAACAGCACTGTCCGCAGTCAATTCCGATCCGGGAAAAACTGCAGGAAGCAGACAGGGCGCTACGACCGCTGCCGTATAAGATCGGCATCAATATCGTACGGAAATTCATGTTCCGGAAGCCGGCTTCGAAATAAGCAGAACCATGAAACATACCGAAGATCTCATCGATGCATGGGATCTTTTTTCGATGCGGGAAGGGGAGACGGTCCGTATTGATCAGCACCGCAAAAATGGCAGTACAAATCGGGTAAAACTGTCAATTCAGCGCATTGTGCAGGGGATTGTAATGATAAAATATAAATGATGTAAACATTCTTTTTTCTGTAGTACCTGATAATTAGGAGGTCGTATGACAATTCGAGAAGACGCTTCAATCATTATGAAAGCTGCACTGCAGTCCGCACAGCCGGATGTCGCAGTCGC
>JAFOLE010000078.1 GCA_017419465.1 Solobacterium sp.
AATAGATTAAAGGAGTCATCCGCAGTATGACGATACGTACAATTTCTGAGCTGCTCAATGCCGAGGTTCTTTGTTGCCATGAGCGTCTTGACACGGATGTGTCCGACGCCTGCGGTAGCGACATGATGAGTGATGTCCTGGCGCATGTGAAAGATCAGGCGGTTCTGTTGACCGGCCTTGTCAATACGCAGGTCATCCGTACGGCCATGATGATGGATATGCACTGCGTGGTTTTCGTGCGCGGCAAGTTTCCGTCTCCGGAAATCATTGCCCTTGCCGAGAACAACAGTATTGTCGTCATGGCGTCTAAGTATCGCATGTATGAAGCATGCGGATTGCTGTATACCCACGGCCTGTCCAGCAAGGAGAATGTGAATGGCTGATCCTCTTCGCTTCCATTACAAAGTTGACGGTTCCAATTTCACCTCTGCAGGTGAAGCTTCCGTAGAAGTCAAAAAGAAGTTGCGCCAGCTTGGTTTTTCTCCCGAAATCATCCGCAAGGTTTCCATTGCCATGTATGAGGGTGAAATCAATATGGTCATCCATGCGCGCGGAGGAGATGCCGATGTGTTCGTATATCCGGACCGCATAGAAATCGTTCTTGCGGATACCGGACCAGGCATCGCGGACGTGGAACTTGCCATGCAGGAGGGATATTCCACGGCGCCGGACAATATCCGAACCCTGGGGTTTGGCGCCGGCATGGGGCTCCCGAATATGAAACGTAACTCCGATTCCATGCGGATCGATTCCACGGTCGGTGTTGGAACGACCATTTATATGACAATTCTTGTTTAACAGATTCTGCCGCAGGAGTTTTTATGCCCGGTATTTTTCAACATTCGGTTTTTCTTGATGTGGATAAATGCAAAGGATGCACCACATGCTTGAAACGATGCCCAACCGAAGCCATACGAATCCGCGAAGGTCATGCCGTTATTAATTCCGAAGTCTGCATAGACTGCGGTGAATGTATTAAGGTTTGCCCTTATAAGGCAAAATCTGCTAATTTTGACAAAATTGAAGACATCCCTGCCGATAAAAAATATCGGATCGCGCTACCGCCTCCTTCCCTCTTCGGGCAGTTCCCTGAAGCGGAGGACGTTGACGTGATCATTCAGGCGCTGCTTGACTGTGGTTTTGACGAAGTCTTCGAGGTGGCAAGGGCTGCGGAACTCGTTTCCGCGTATACAAGAAATTATATGCGCAAAGAAAACGTTCCCCGGCCGGTGATCAGTTCGGCATGTCCGACCATTGTCCGCCTGATTCGGTTGAGATTTCCGTATCTGTGTTCTCATGTCATGCCTATGCTCCCTCCTCTTGAGGTGGCAAGCAAGATGGCTAAAGCGGAAGCAATCAAAAAGCATCCCGAGCTGCGCGAGGATGAGATCTGCACCTGCTTTATTTCTCCGTGCCCAGCAAAGGTCAGCTATATCAAGAACGGGATCTGGAAAACCAAGAGCACGATAGATTATGCGCTATCCATGAGTGATATCTATTTTAAGATCCTGCCGCAGCTTAAAAAGCAAGACCATCTGGACAGGGGCAGCGAAACGGGCATGATCGGATTGAGCTGGGCAAGCACAGGCGGTGAATCCAGCGCGCTGCTGAATGATAAATACCTTGCCGCTGATGGCATTGAAAACGTCATTCGGGTTCTGGATGAAATCGAGACCGGTCATTTTCCGAACCTTGAATTCGTCGAGCTGAACGCATGCAACGGCGGGTGCGTTGGCGGTGCCGCAGCGGTTGAAAACCCGTATATCGCGAGAGTCCGTCTCCAGACACTGCGCAGATTTCTTCCGGTTTCCCGGAATCGAATCGATCCTTCCGTGAGTCAGACCGACTATGTCCCC
>JAFOLE010000079.1 GCA_017419465.1 Solobacterium sp.
GAAAAGATCGCCTCCTTTCGATTTCCTCGACTTTTTTTAACAAGACAGACTCCATCTCAAGTTCCCGGACCCTCGCTTCCAGGATCTTGTTCTGCCGGCGCAGCTTCTCAACTTCAGTGAGTTCGGATTCATCCTTGCGCTTGCCTCGCTTGTCACTTACTCCGTCAGTACCTTTCTCGAGGTATTTCTGTACCCAGCCGTATACCTGGCTGTAGGAGACATCGTAGAGTGCAGCTGTGCCTTTGTAATCCTTGTTGTGTTCAATACAGTAGTTGACGATTTCTTCACGCTCTTCCTGCGTTGTCTTCTTGCGATATGCCATTTTTGTATAGACCTCCGGCCTGGGTTTATAGTCCTCAAGCTCTTTAAGGTCATTATACTTGGCGATCCATCTACGCAATGTCCAGGTAGAGGGTATTCGGTATTTATTGCATATATCTTCTAATGTTCCATTTCCAGACAGATATTCTTCTACTGCATTGATCTTGAATTCTTTGGTATAAGAGCTGTTCTTCAGTTTTGGAAGTAATGATTCCGGTCCACTCTGACGATATTTATTTGACCATTTTCGAACCGTTTCATTTCCGTTAGGACCAAGTCTTAAGTGTTCTGCTATTTCTTTCGCAGATGCTTTACCATTCAAATAATCCTCACACGCTTTGATCTTTTCTTCATAGGAAATCTTTGATTTTCTTCCCATGATAAAATCCCACCTCCATAGATACACGTTTCTATATTTAGTACGGTATAAGTGTAGTCGGTAAGATCATCAACCGGATGGTCAGCCAGCTGCACTTATTTTAGGATAAGGGAGTCAGTAATACGGCTTAGCATTTATCAATTTTGGAGAATCAGCGTCCGTACACGAAACTGCCAGCCGCTCCCTTGTCCTAACACATTCGTTTACGCGAGTTGAGTCTGAAATAACACTCTGGTATCTTACTAAAATGCTTGAAGAATAAGTGTGAGCGGTCGCCGATTACTGCATAGAACTGCGCAGAAAGGAGTCCGTTTTTATGATCGGCGTAGGAATCGATGTTTCAAAACTGAAAAGTACGATCTGTATTACAAATGAATACGGAGAAGTGCTGAAGGCACCGTATGAGATCTCTCATACGGAAAAAGAACTGAAGGAATTATCCAGACAGATCAAAGGTTATGGCGGAAAGAGTGACGTTCGGGTCGTCATGGAAGCCACCGGAGCCTACAGCAGACCAGTCCTGTATTACCTGCTGGACGAAGATATCTTCGTTTCGGAGATCAATCCGCTGGCGATGAAGAAATACCGGGCTGACATCAACTTCAGGGGTGTTAAGAACGATACGATCGATGCGATGGCAATTGCACAGTATGCGATCGAGAAATGGAACAGACTGAAGGGGTATCAGCGGGCTGATAAGGAATATGCGGCTATGAAGGCCTTATCCAGACAGTATCTCAGCTATATGAAGCCGCATGTGGCACTGACCCAGAATCTGGATCATCTCATCGATCAGGTAATGCCGGGGATCAAGAAGGAATTCGATGGATATGATCCGGTAACCGGGAAAGACCGGCTGGCAGACTTTTTGGAAGAGTTCCGGCACTATGACTACATCACATTGCTTGGGCCGAAGAAGTTTGAAGAGCGCTTCAATAAGTGGGCACAGAAAAAAGGATACCGTCCGCGCCACAATAAGTCCGGCAAGATTTATTCGCTGGCAAAGGAAGGCATCCCTACACTGGCATATGATTCGACGAGCCGGCTGCTTGCAGAACAAGCCGTAGCGGCACTGAAAGGTCTGAATCAAGTGCTCTACCACATACTAGCACAGATCAGGGAGCTTGCGGAGAAGCGGCCTGAATATAAAGTGGTGCGGGAGATGAGCGGAGTCGGCGATGTTTTGGCGCCGCTGCTTGTGGCAGAAGTAGGAGATCCAAGAAGATATCATTCCGGGGATGCGCTGATCGCATGTATCGGGATCGATGTCCCGCCTTATGAAAGCGGCCAGTTCAAGGCATCTGAACGTAAGATCACCAGGAAAGGTTCAAAGCAACTCAGGAAGCTTGGATATCTTCTGGTAAAGAATCTCAGGAAGATCAAGCCCACAAAAGATACAGCAGTCTATGATTACTACCTTAAGAAGAAATCAGAAGGCAAGAAAGACAAGCAGGCGATCGTGGCGGCAATGAATAAATTCTTCCGTATTTACTATGCACGATCGATGGAAGCTTACAGAAGCTAAATCATAATCACTACAACCAGCCCGAAAAGAAAACCGTCCTGTGCAGAACGGATTTTCATAATACTTTTTAATTCTTAATGCATTTTCAGTTGACAACCCTTAGCGAGTTTCGTGTGTCTACTTTGGCGGGATCATATCAAGATGAGGTTCAGTGTTTTTTTTTCAGTTACTTCAGTTGTCCGGATGTTCTCCGTTGTTCTGCGGTTCCTGACCGCTGTTTTCACCGGATTCCGGCTGCGGAGGCTGCTGGCCGTCCGGATTCTGTGAAGCATCCGGTGTCGGTGTGGCAGTCGGTTCCGGTGCGGCAGGCTTCGGCGTGCGGAACTTCACGCAGATCTCATTGGATGACTTGTCAGAGACATCGAATGCGTAGAAGCCGCAGGCTTCATATTCGGTATCCTCATCGAGTTCCGACGCATCCGTTTCAAAGGAGCTTTCTTCACTCGACAGTTCGGCAATCGTTTCACCGCCTTTGCGGATATGGGCTTTGTATCGGATCGGTCCGTATACCCAGCTCCAGTCAAAGAGACGTTTTCCCCAGGCTTCGACAAGCACATTTCCGGCACCGTCACGCAGGGAGATATCCATGGTATCGTCCGCCTGTTCGAGGCGTTCGGGATCCGGATACGCAGCCCATTCGAGCGACAGGGTATCATCGTCAAGCGATGCATTGAAGCTTGCAAGATCGCTGACTTCTTCGGTAGACTGCGGATCCGCAAGTGTAGCGAACTCGCTCTTTACAAGTCCGGAAGTGACAAGCGACGGATCCATGTCCGGCAGGACGGAGGCATAGGGGAATGTTCCGAGGATGTGCGTGATCTGCGAGATTCCTTCCGGCATCGCCAGCGGTTCCGGCGCATGATCCCGGTTGAGGGAATCGAGCACGAGGGAACAGATGTGTCCCGGAATATTGGCCGCTGATTTATCACGGTTGAAGTAGGTGTCTTTATCTTTTACGCCTTTTTCATATCCGACCCAGGTACAGATCGTATATTCACTGGTATCACAGACCATCCATTTATCCTTGGAGGCGCCCTGCGGGATATTGTACTGGAGACCTTCATCACCCCAGTCTGAGGTTCCGGTCTTACCGTAGGTCGCATAGCTGCGGGAAAGAATATCCAGATAGTTGAATACGCCGCCGTGTACTGCGGTGTACATGAGCTGTGCCGCAAGGTAGGCTGCCTGCGGGGAAAGCACGTTGTCCTTTTCGTAGTTCGGTACCAGCGGCTCACTGTTTCCGCTGCGGAATTCGATCTTCTGGATCGTATGCGGCTTGATGTAGTTGCCGCCGTTCATCAGAGTTGCATGGGCTGCCATGACTTCTTCACAGGAAGCGGTGAAATTGGAGCCGCCGATCGCAAATCCGATATCGAAGTTGTCATAGGTGACCTGGGAGAAGCCAAGGCTGTTGACATACTGGACTACAGTATCCCAGCCTGCCGTATCGATGACATCCTGCAGGGCCTGAATGGCAGGCGTATTCAGGGAAGCCGAGATCGCATAGGAGAGGGTGACCTGACCGTTGTACGAGCCGTTGGCATTCTTGATGATCATATTGGTTCCCCGATAGGTGATCGGACGGTCGGTGACCACATGGCTTGTGGACCAGCCGAGATACTCAAATGCAAGAGCATAATCGAGGAATGGCTTGACGCTGGAACCGGGCTGCTTGTACTGATCGGTCGCATGGTTCAGCAGCATGGATCCGCCGCGGCCGTAGTTGCGTCCGCCGCCGATCGCGACAACTTCACCGGTCTGGTTGTTTTCCGCGATGATGCCGATTTCCATCAGTTCATCCGGGAAGACTACTTCTTCGGTGCGCTCTGCCTGAATATCATCCATGACCGACTGCACATCCGGATCCATGAAGGTATAGATATCCATGGCAACCGACAGGGGATCCTGTCCGGTAATATTGGATGCTTCTTCGATTACGGTATCGATATAGGACTGGAAAGCGTAGGTTTCACCGCCGCCTGTGTTCGGGTTGATCAGGGTGTCCTCGACTTTGATCTTCTTAGCCAGGGAACATTCCTTATCGGTGATGTATCCATGCCGCAGCATCAGATTCAAAACCGTATTTCTTCTGGCGGTCGCATTGTCCAGAAAGTTATGCGGGTCATAGGAATACGGCGCATTGATGACGCCTGCCAGCATCGCGGCTTCCGCAAGATTCAGCTCACCGGCAGTCTTTCCGTAATAGTATTCCGCTGCCTTCTGAATGCCGCGGATATTTCCGGTGCCTCCGAAATTCATCTTGTTCAGATACATTTCGAAGATCATCTTCTTGTTGGACTGCTTTTCCAGCTGACGGGCAAGATCGATCTGCTGAACTTTATACTCAATGTTCCGGTTGGCTGTCTGACCGGTTTCATCATTCTGGAAGTAGGTCAGCTTTACCAGCTGCATCGTAAATGTGGAGCCGCCCGACAGGCCGCCTCTGCGGCGCAGCTTGTTCATGACATTGTCGATTGCCGACTTGGTAAAGCGGGGCAGATCAAATCCGTCATGTTCGTAGTACCGGCTGTCCTCAACTGCAAGGAAGGCATCAATCACGGACTCGGAAATCTCGTTGTAGGTGACATTTTCACGAAGCTGGGTACCGACGTCCGCGATCAGTGTTCCGTTGCGGTCAAAGATATGCGAGCTTTCCTGTGAAAAGAAATCATCAATGACAAGCTCCGGCTCGTTCCGTGTCATCCGGTTCAGCGCAAACACGCCGACCAGGCCGACGATCAGTTCCAGCACAATCAAAACAATCAGAACCAGCGTCCAGACGGCAAACCTGTTGACTCTCCGTTTTCTGCGGCGGGTTCGCTGCGGGGAAGCGGACGGCGTCCGTTTCGGAGCGCTTTTCCGCTGTACGGCCGGTTTTGAGGAAGTACTCCTTGCCGGCTGATTTGGTTTATGTGAATTCGGTCGTTTCTGCAGACTCATGCATTCTCCCTGAAATAGACCTCATCGACCACCTTCAGATAGTCGACAGGCCGAACATAGTTGTAAGGTATCTCGTAGGCATTTTCCGTGAACCATTCATACGGAATGGAGCGTCTCCCGCAGGTGCGGATGTAATTGATTGCCGTCATCGCATCCGCAAGATAGGTGATATTGCGGGATGTGAAGCGGACGATCAGAAACGCAATCGCTCCGTGCCGGCAGACCGCCTCGAGATGGGCAATCTGATGTGCATGGATGGACTTGAGAGGGAAGGAGGTGTTTACGGCACACTCCTTTGCCTCAAAATCGATATATTTTCCGCGGTAAATACCGTTGTAGTCGGTTGTGCTCGGAAGCTTGAAGTAGGCTTCTGTGATTTTTGCGGCGGATCGCATCGGATAATCGACCTTTACAATCTGAACCGGTGTCGGCTTCTTGTGAATGACGGCCCGGTCAATGGACAGATAGTAGTCATTGGTCTGGTTGATATCCTTTTCAAGCGTCATGCCGCGGTCCGCGAAGGACGTCGGGTTATGAGTAACGGAAGCCTTTTTTCCGTTGGGATAATTCACCATGAATAACCTCCGTTCGTCACAATATTATAACTTTTATAGGCACGATACAAAAGCGAACCGGCGGAAAACTGAAAAAACCGCCGGTATTCATGTTCACAAAATCAGAATTTTGTGTGAGAATATCTTTCGTGGGAGTGGGTATTCATGGCAGGAAAGTTAAATCTTGATATTCAGACGATCCTCGACAAACGGTTTGATATTGACTTCAAGGGGTACAGCGGACTTGAGGTTGATACCTTTCTTGATCTTGTGATCGAAGATTATCAGACGTATCAGGATATTACGGCAGAACTGAATCAGAAGATCGCGGAGCTTGAGCGGACCAATGCGTCCCTTCGGGCAAAGCTGATTGAAGAAGAGGGAAGAACCCGTGCGCTTGTGGATCAGCAGAATTCGAATCCGGCGCAGCAGGGAGCTGCGAACGTTGATATTCTGAAACGGCTCTCACGGCTTGAAGAAGAAGTCATGAAGCAGAACAACCGCTGATTATTTCGTACATATTCGGGCAGTCGCTGGTCGTTTCGATCAGAGGAAAGTCCATGCTCGCACAGGCTGTGATGCCTGTAGTGTTTGTGCCGGCCGAATCAATAAGACCGGGCAGCGAAAGCTGACGGCGGAGTCCAACTCTAAAGGAGCGACCCCATGACGCGGACCCGTAATGTGCCACAGTGACGAAGCCGGAGCGGAAACGTTTCGGGTGGAACGAGGTAAACCCCGCAAGCGAGAAATCCAAATTTGGTAGGAGAATTCCCCGCGGCGAACCGAAGCCAAACGGGAGGTGCCTTCGGGCAGAGATAAATGGCTGCCATCCGGGCAACCGGAGACAGAACATGGCTTACAGAGTGTGTACGTTCAGAGAGGGTAATTCCTCTCTTTCTTTTTGTGTCGTGCTATACTGTTCTCGTTGTAATTTGAGGGGGTGCAGTTATGAATCTGCCCAATCGGCTGACCTTATTCCGGATCATTCTGATACCGCTGATGGTATTGGTCTATCTGTTTCCATATGCGCAGTTCGGAATTGAACTGCAGACATTTTCCTTCGGTGCGGTCCGTCTTTCCGCGGTCAATGTCATCTGCCTGGGAATCTATTTAGTGGCGGCACTGACCGACTATCTTGACGGACAGATTGCCCGCAGCCGCAATCTGCAGACGACATTTGGCAAATTTGCCGATCCAATCGCCGATAAGATGCTTACATCAACGATGTTCATTCTGTTTGCCTCACGCGGAATCATTTCCGCAGTACCGGTGATCATCATGGTATGCCGTGATATCGTCGTCGACGGCTGCCGTATGATCGCAGCGGCCAACGGCAAGGTGGTTCCTGCCCAGATGCTCGGCAAAGTGAAGACCTTTTCGCAGATGATCACGATTGCGCTGATTCTTGTGAACAATCTTCCGTTTGAACTGTGGCAGCTGCCGATCAGCGACGTGCTCCTCTGGTTCAGTGCATTTGTCAGTTTTGCCAGCGGCGTATCCTACTTCAATCAGCTGAAGGAAGATATTTTTGAATCAAAATAATAAAAAGAATGCGTAAATTGCGCCGAGGCGCGCAATAAGAATAGTAGTTAGGAGATTGAAAATTTATGGCTAAAGAAACAAAAACAGCGGTTTCCTCGGAAGACAAGAAAGATCAGCTTCTGCAGGACGCACTCCGTGCTATTGAAAAAGAGTATGGCAAAGGTTCGATCATGCGCCTTGGCGACCGGGCAGATGTGTCGGTGGATGCGATTCCGACCGGCAGTCTGACGCTGGATGCGGCACTCGGCATCGGCGGCTACCCGAAGGGCAGAATCATTGAGATCTACGGGCCGGAATCCTCCGGTAAGACAACGCTTGCGCTGCATGCGATTGCGGAATGTCAGAAAGAGGGCGGCCGCTGCGCATTCATCGACGCAGAAAACGCGATCGATCCGCTTTACGCAAAGAATCTCGGTGTCGATATCGACGAGCTGATTCTTTCCCAGCCGGATTCCGGTGAACAGGCACTGGAAATCACGGAAGTGCTCATCAAGTCCGGCGCGATTGACCTTGTCGTCATCGACTCTGTCGCAGCCCTGGTTCCCCAGGCGGAACTGGACGGGGAAATGGGCGATGCCAGTGTCGGTCTGCAGGCACGGCTCATGTCCAAGGCGATGCGCAAGCTCGCAGGTGTCATGAACCGCTCCAACTGCACGGCGATCTTCATCAACCAGCTGCGCGAAAAGGTCGGCATCATGTTCGGCAACCCGGAGACAACCCCGGGCGGACGTGCGCTGAAGTTCTACTCCAGCGTCCGGCTTGATGTACGCCGCGGCGAGACACTGAAAAACGGACAGGATGTCTACGGAAACGTCGTCAAGATTAAAGTCGTCAAGAACAAGGTTGCGCCTCCGTTCAAGACAGCCACGGTAAACATGATCTACGGCGAGGGTATCTCCCACCTGGATGAAGTGATCAACATGGCGGTTGAAAACGACATCATCGACAAGTCCGGCGCATGGTTCTCCTACAAGGGAGACAAGATCGGGCAGGGCTTCCAGGCTGTCCGTGAGTTCATGAAGAACAATCCGGAAATTGACGCCGAGGTAACAGCGGCAGTCAAGGCAAAGCTGTTCGGTACTGCGGAAGACGCAGAAAAACCGGAAGAAACAAACTGAGAAACTGCAGGGCACCGCTTTCGAAAGGCGGTGCCTTTATCATGCATGAAGCCATGCGGGTTACGGTTGTGAAAAGGTGGTTTTTCAGTTTATAATACACGATGGGAGTAATCCCGGAACAATATAAGCATTTGAATGGAGGATAGTAGTATGAACGGTTTACTGATCGCCATTCTTGCTGGGATTGTCGGCATTGCGATCGGAATTGCCGTGATGACGGTAATGAGCCGGACCGGCCTTGATAAAGCAAAAAATGAGGCACAGTCCATACTCGATGAATCGAACGCAAAAGCGGAAAATATTGTCCGTCAGGCGAACCTGGACGGTAAGCAGCAGGTTTACGAAATGAAACTGCAGGCGGAGAAGGAACTCAAGAGCCAGAGAGACCGTCTCCAGTCACAGGAAAACAAGCTTGTACGCCGTGAGGATAATATCGGTTTCCGTGAGGAAAACCTGAACGCAAAAGAGAAAAAACTCGACGAAAAAACGAGACTCGCTGATGAAAAGCTTACACATCTCAGTAAGATGGAAGAAGATCTGAAGCGACGGATTGACAGTCAGATTGAAGTACTTGAAAAAGCAGCCGGGCTGTCCCGTGAGGACGCCAAGGCGGAACTGATGGATGCCGTCGCCAAGAAGTGCGAAAAGGATATTGCGGCTTATCTGCATGAGCAGGATGAGATTGCACAGGAGAAGGCCGCTGATAATGCGCGTAATATTATTGCGACTGCGATTCAGCGTTATTCGCAGGAAGAGACCATCGACCGTACCGTTTCTGTCGTTGCGCTTCCGAATGAAGACATGAAGGGCCGCATCATCGGACGGGAAGGCCGGAACATCAAAGCCATTGAACAGGCGACCGGCGTAGATCTCATCATCGATGACACACCGGATGTCATCACCGTTTCCTGCTTTGACCCGATCCGCCGTGAGATTGCCCGTCAGTCACTTGAACAGCTGATGAAGGACGGACGTATCCAGCCGGGCCGGATTGAAGAAGTTGTAAACAAGGTGACCCGTGAACTGGATGAATCCATCGCCAAGATCGGTGATGAGGCAGTATTCAAACTCGGCATCAACCGTCTCAACCGCGAGCTTACAAAGCTCGTCGGAAGACTCCGCTACCGTTACAGCTACGGACAGAATGTACTCGAACATTCCATGGAAGTTGCGACATTTGCGGGCATCATGGCTGCCGAGCTCGGACTCAACCAGCAGCTCGCAAAGCGTGCAGGCCTCCTGCATGATATCGGAAAGGCAATCGACTTTGAGCAGGAAGGTTCCCATGTGGAACTCGGCGCAAAGGTTGCCAAGAAGTACGGTGAAAACAATATCGTCATCAATGCGATTGAAAGCCATCACGGCGACAAGCCGGCGGATGACATCATCGCAGTGCTTGTGGCAGCGGCGGATACGCTCAGCGCAGCCCGTCCCGGCGCACGGTACGAATCAATGGAGAACTACATTGAGCGTCTCGAACAGCTGGAGAAGATTGCGACAAGCTACGACGGTGTTGAAAAGGCATTTGCGATCCAGGCAGGCCGTGAAATTCGTGTCATGGTTCAGCCGGAGAAGATCAATGACGAAACCATGGTTAAGGTTGCGCATGATCTGAAGGATCGGATTGAAAACGAGATGACCTATCCGGGTCAGATCAAGGTAACGCTGATCCGTGAGGTACGCGTTCAGGAACTGGCACAGTAATCGATGAAGATTCTGTTCCTCGGTGATGTAGTCGCAAAGACCGGAAGAATTGCAGTTGTTAACCGGCTTGCGGACCTGAAACGCAGATATGAAGCGGACTTTACAGTCATCAACGGGGAAAATGCGGCGCATGGAAAAGGTATTACTTCCGCAATCTATGATGAACTGATTGCGGCAGGCGCCGATGTTGTTACTCTCGGAAATCATGCATTCTCAAAATCCGCGATCACTGACAGATTGAAACAGTGTCCGTATCTGATCCGGCCTGCCAATATGGAACCGGAAAATGTCGGACGCAGCTGGGTAATCCGGGAGTGTCAGGGAAAACGAATTGCGGTGGTCAATATTCTCGGCGGGGTATTCATGGACCAGGCACTGGGTGAATCGTATCCGGTGATGGACCGGATCCTGCAGGAAATTGACGCGGATATTATTCTCGTGGATCTTCACGCGGAGGCGACGGGAGAAAAGGAACTGTTCTGGTTCCGCTTCCGTGACCGGGTAAGTGCGGTGATCGGAACGCATACCCATGTTCAGACCGCAGATGAGCGCGTTGTGAACGGATGTGCATACATCAGCGATGTCGGGATGTGCGGATCGTTTGACTCCGTGCTCGGACGCGACAGCGATGAGCTGATTGCGCGCAGCCTCGGTGAACCGACACGATACACGCCGGCGGAAACACCCGCTGTCATCTGCGGCGTTGTTATTGAGATTGATGATTCAACAAACAGGGCAGTGGGAATTACAAGAATTCAGGAACGTCCGGAAACGGAAGCCTGATGAAGAAACAGCAGACAGAATCCGGAACATCCGGATTCTGTTTTTTAAAAAATAATCACAAAAATGCGTGGATTCATGGAAGTTTTTCCGTACAAAAATATGTAGTTATGTCATTGAAACCTGTAAAAGGGAGATGATATAATTCGATGGAAGAGGAGGAAGAACATAATGGCAGTTGTAGTAGATAAGGAAAATTGCATCGGCTGCGGCGCCTGCACAGGTGTTTGCCCGGTATCCGCTCTGACACTTGATGCTGACGGAAAGTCCGAGTGCAATGCAGATACATGCATTTCCTGCCTTACATGTGTCGGAACCTGCCCGGTCGGCGCGATTAAGGAAGGCGAGTAATTCGTAAATTACAAAGCAAACCGGCAATTGCCGGTTTTCTTTATGCCCTGTATAATTGAGCCGCATTGAATCGAGGAATTTTCTATTTATGAAACAGAACTATCAGTTGCCTGACCATGGCGCGGAGCGCATGCGCACCGGCAGTGCGAAGCGGATCACGTTTTCAATGACAGATGATCTCCGCCGGATCGGCCAGGGAAAAACATATTTTATCCGTACCTACGGCTGTCAGGCGAATGTCCGGGACTCCGAAACGCTCTCCGGCATGCTGGGAATGATGGGATTCATTCCGGCGTCCGGACCGGAAGAAGCGGATCTTTCCATTTTCAATACGTGTGCGGTCCGCCGGGCTGCCGAGGAACATGTCCTTGGCGAGCTTGGAAGCCTCAAGCCGCTGAAAACAAAACACCCGGAAAAGATCTTTGCGGTCTGCGGCTGCATGGCCCAGGAAGAATCGATGGCGAAACTGATTGCGGAGAAATGCCCGCAGGTGGATCTTCTGTTCGGCACGCACAACCTGGAACGCTTCCCGCAGCTGCTTGCACGTACACTTTCCGGAGAGCGGACGATCGAAGTCGAATCCGACGGCGCGGGCTCTGTTGTTGAAGGAATGCCGGTCAGCCGTTCAAGACGCTATAAGGCATTCGTGAATATCATGTATGGCTGCGACAAGTTCTGCACGTACTGTATTGTTCCGTATACCCGGGTAAGGAACGCAGCCGCCAGATGATGGATGTCATCGCGGAAATCCGCGCCGCAAAGGAATCCGGCGCAAGGGAAGTGACGCTGCTTGGACAGAACGTCAATGCCTACGGAAGAGACCTCGGCCTTGAGGACGGCTTCAGCGAACTCCTGAAGGAAGCGGCGGAAACCGGAATTGAACGCATCCGCTTCTATACCAGCCATCCGCGCGATTACCGGGAAACGACCATCGATGTGATGAAGGCATATCCCAATGTCATGCCGGCGCTTCATCTTCCGGTACAGTCCGGCTCGGATGAGATCCTGAAGCGGATGAACCGCGGCTATACAATCGGCCGCTATTATGAACTGGTCGACCGGATGCGGGAGAAGATTCCCGGCATTACCTTTACGACGGATCTGATCGTCGGATTCCCGTCGGAAACCGATGCACAGTTTGCGGAAACACTCGAACTTGCGGACCGCTGTCAGTTTGACAGTGCCTTTACCTTTGTCTACAGTCCCAGAGAAGGAACGCCTGCCGCATCCATGGAAGACGATGTTCCC
>JAFOLE010000080.1 GCA_017419465.1 Solobacterium sp.
CGCGGGTCGCTTTCATGACCTGGCCGACAAAGTAATCAAACAGACGGTCTCTGCCGTTCCGGTAGCCTTCCACTTCCTTCGGGCTGCGGGCTATGATCTCATCAATGATCTTCTCCAGCTCACCGGCATCGGAAATCTGCGCATTCTCCCGGCTGATATAGGCCGCAGGTTCTTTCCTTTCTTCCAGTACCTTGATGAAGATTTCCTTGGCCTGCTTTCCGGAGATGACACCGCTTTTTACATGATCGACAATGAATTTCAGCATTTCCGGGGTCAGATAGAAATCTTCCATCGACGTTTCCGTTCGGTGGAGCCACGCCTCGACATTGCCTGTCACCCAGTTGCAGGCTTCCTTCGGATCCATGCCGAGTACCACACATTTCTCAAAGTAATCGGAAATGGCTTTCTCCCGGGTCAGTACAGATACTTCTGTGTCATTGAAGCCGTAGGCGTCCATGTAGGCCTTCCGGCGTTCATGGCTCAGCCGCGGGATCTCCCTGCGGATGCTTTCCTTCCACTCCGGAGTGATGCGGTAACGCGGAATGTTCGGTTCTACAAAGTATTTGTAGTCCACGGCGTCTTCCTTGGAACGCATGTGAACGGTTCTGCCGCTTTCTTCATCAAAACGCCGGGTTTCCTGCACGACCTCATCATACCGTCCGGCATCCTTCAGTTCGCTCTGCCGCTTGATTTCGTATACGATTGCGTCATGTACATTGCCGAACGAGTTTACATTCTTGATCTCAACCCGGGTACCGAGCTCCTCTGCGTCTTCGTCCATGATGGAAACGTTGACGTCACAGCGGATCTGGCCTTTTTTACTGTCAGCCTCCGAAACATCACAGTACTGATAGGCACTGCGCATGAATTCCAGGAACGCTACCGCTTCCTTCGCTGAATGCAGGCAGGGTTCGGTGACCAGTTCCAGCAGCGGTACACCGCCCCGGTTGTAGTCGATCACGGAAGTGTTCTCCAGATGGTCCATGCTGGCTGCGTCTTCTTCCAGATGAATATCATGAATGTCCACCGGCAGGATACCGCCCTCATACGGGATATCCACATGACCGTGCACGCCTACCGGTACGGTAAACTGCGTCAGCTGGTATCCTTTCGGCAGGTCCGGATAGAAGTAATTCTTGCGGTCAAACAGCATGTATTCGGGCACCCGGCAATTCAGTACCATGGCCATTTTAATGGAATCCTTGACACATTTCCTGTTGACAACGGGCATGACTCCCGGGAATGCGAGGTCGATCGCATTGACATGGGAATTCGGTACTTCGGAGTACGCATTGCGGGACGGGGAAAAGACTTTTGCGTTCGATTTCAGCTCGCAGTGCATTTCCAGTCCGACGACTGCCTTGTACTTCATCTTCCGTGGACCTCCTTTGCAATCTGATCCTTGTAATCCATCAGTTCTTCCACACCTGCCGCAATATTCAGCACTTTCTGGTCTTCATAGTTGTTTCCGGTAATGTTCGGGCCGACAGGCAGACCGTCAATGAATCCGTCCGGGATCGTAATGGACGGGAAACCGCCGAAGTTGCCGATCTGCAGATGTTCTTCCAGCGGAGATGTTCCCTCATCAAGAATATCAAGCGAACCGTCCAGATGCTTTGCCGGGCCTGTACCTACCGGCAGGATCACTGCGTCGTATGTCCGGAACAGTTCCTTCCAGCGGTCGACCAGCAGTCTTCTGACCCGC
>JAFOLE010000081.1 GCA_017419465.1 Solobacterium sp.
AGATGGAAGACGGAAGCGTATTCTGTAAGGCAACCTCATCCGGATTCCCGCCGGATAATACCGCACCGGAAGCGGATCAGCTGCCCGTACTGCTGTTTGCGCCGGATACCGTATCCACAGCCGATGCGGAAGGAAGCTTTGCGATTGCCGCAATGGCATTCCAGGAAACTGATCCGGACTTTGCAAATCGGTGTCTGGAAGCCGCAAGAAAGGCGGATAAGTATCTTGCCGGACATCGGGATTATACATTGACCATGAATCCGCCGGATATCAGTGCCGGACAGTATCTCGACGACTCTGATCGGGATGCGCGCTTTACGGCAAAGATGGCACTCTATGCCGCTACCGGAGAGACCGGGTTCCTGGAAGATGCCCGTGATATTTACAACGACGACCGTGATGCGGTAATCAACTCCGTGTCCTGGAAGAACAACGGCATCTTTGGTGTATATCTGTTTCTGACCAGTCCGAATGGCGAAACCGATGACCCGGAATTCTATCAGACCATGATGGATGAACTGCGGGATACGGCAGACCATCTCTGCAATATCGCCAACGGCTCCGGATACAATGTTGCCAATACACTCTATGAGTGGGGCAGCAACTCCTTTGTCGCAAACTGCGGAATTGTTCTTGCGATGGCGTATGACATGACCGGGGATCAGAAGTATGAACAGATGGCGATTGAACAGCTGAACTATATTCTCGGCAAGAACTGTCTTGATTACTGCTTTGTCTCCGGGTTTGGAACACGCAGTCCGAAAAACCAGCATAACCGTCTTACGATTGCCAAGCAGACGATGATCGAAGGCGCACTGTCCGGCGGACCGGATGCCTCCAGAGAAGATGACATCATGGAAGCCATGCCATGGGAAACACCGGTCGCTAAAATGTACGCAGATGATCATCGAAGTTTCTCCACCAATGAGGTGGCAGTCTATTACAACTCCGCATTGATCTATCTGATTACGGCAATTGAATAACCGTGAATCGGGCAGAACTGCACATTCCTGCAGTCTGCCCGAAATCATTGTTGAAAAGATTTCATCTCTGTTATAAAATGATTTGGCATTGATGGATGGTTCCTTAGCCAAGTGGTAAGGCAACAGACTGCAACTCTGTGATCGCCGGTTCAAGTCCGGCAGGAACCTCCAATTTTTTTATAGATACGGGGACATGGCGGAATCGGCAGACGCAAAGGACTTAAAATCCTTTGGTGGCAACACCGTGCGGGTTCAAGTCCCGCTGTCCCCATACTTAACGCCCGCATAACCATGCGGGTTTTTAATATGCGTGACGATATCCCGCAGGAATCTGCACATGCGGCGGTTCCGGTATCCCGGTTTTATTGCGCACAAACGCAGTTATGGATTATGCGATTTCCGTCCGTTAACGTATAATAGTCAGCGGGTAAAGATTATGTGGAATAAGATTAAGGAAAAGTTTCTGAATAAAAAGTTTCTGACGTTTGGAATCATCGGCGGATTCAATACCGTTGTGGCGCTGTTATTGAATCATGGATTTATTGCGCTTGGCGCGGAGGTCGGTCTCGCATCGATTCTCGCGGATGCGCTTGCCATGATTCCGTCCTATATTCTGAACATGCGGTTCACGTATCACGAAAAAATGTCCTGGAAGAGCTTTGTGACCTTTCCGCTCAGCTATGTGCCGGGCTGGATCATTTCCTTCCTGATCGTAGAGATTCTGAGCCGCGGATTCGGTGTTCCGGAACAGTGGGCAAAACTGGTTTCCGTTCCGATTTACATTCCGGTCAATTTCCTGTGCATGAGCTTTATTGTCGGGAAGTTCTCAAAGAAAACAAAGGCGGAGTAATCACTGCATAAGATGAAAGCATATATTTTCGCCTTGTCCTTTGTGCTGCTGTTGCTGGCGGAGGGGACAGGCGCCTGGTTTAAACGAATCCTTGGAATCGACCGACATGGCTTCAATGCGCCGGTCGGTTTTGCATTGCTGCTGGCAGCCAGTCAGGTGCTGTATTATCCGGCGCAGCTGTTTCAGTATTCCTTCCACTGGATTCTGGTCAGCACCGGTATCATTCTGATCGCCGCAGTATTTTTTGTGATCTATGATCTTCCGGATATGAAGGCATCACTCCTGCGGCCGGACAGCCTGCTTGTGCTTGGGGCAGGGGCAGTATTTATTTTTCTGTGCGCCGGACATGATGTGGTAAGCATTACACCCGGAGACAATCCGTTTCCAAAGATGATGATGGATGTAAAAGCACCGCAGTTTCAGGGATACTTTCATTTTGCGCTGGCATTTGCAAGATATCTGAATCTGTCATGCGGCTTCTTCGGCTTAGCACCGGTCGGTTACGGTGCGGCACAGATCTACGGCATGGGTCTTCTTTATGTTCTGATGAGTTCCATGCTGATTGTGGATATCGTACGGAGACGGGAACTGCGCAATCACTGGTTTGAGTTTGCGCTTGGCATATATCTTCTGATGAACGGAAACTATACGGCGTGGAATCCGGATACCGCATGGCTTGGACGTTCCTGGGCGGTACTGTTTACGACCATGGCGGTTTATACCGGCTACCGGTATCTGAAAGAAGAGAATGAGATGACCAAGTATCTCTGGCTGCCGATCATGACAGCCGGTCTTGCCTGCGACAACAGTTGCGGTCTTTCCGGCATTGCGGTGCTGTACGGATTCATGGTGTATCTCTTTTCGGTACATAAGATCCGTTCGCTCTTTGATCTGTTTACGTTTGTGATTCCGCATGTTGCGTATATGGCTGCTGTACTGGCAAGCCGCTGGTGGCCGCCGCTCTCCGTGTTCCTGGTGATGTTTTATGCATGGTTCTCTTTCCGCCGCTATAAGCGTCCGATTCGGCGATGGATCGCCCGTGCGGAAGAATTCTGTTTTGACCACTATAAGGAACTGTTCCTGATTGCCGTGCCGGCAGTCCTCACGATTGCTTCACTGATAATCAGCGCTATGCAGGGATGGAAGGGTATCAGTTCCTATACCTACTATTTTTCCGACTTCACGGAAATCGACGGCATGCGTGATTACCTGCTGATCCATTCCGGCATCCTGCAGATTGCACTCAATGTATTCCGCTGGGGCGGTCTTGTCTGCCTGTTCTGGCTGGCAAAAGAGCCGTGTGACAGGGGTATCCGCGTTGTTCTGGAGGCGGTTCTGCTTGTCTTCCTGAATCCGTTGTGCACACCGGCCATTTCCTATATGACCGGACCGATGTTCATTCATACGTTCCATGTACTGTTCAATCCGTTTACCGAAGCACTGCTTTTCCTGTATGTATACCGGATGTTCCAGTGGACGGTGATCGGGCAGTGGGTGCTCGAGATCCTGCTGTGCCTCGGTGCCTTTCTTGGCATTCTCGGAATCCGCTGAGGGGATTCTCCTGGTTTTCTGTTAACATAGACACATGAGTTATATTTCACTGAATTACTATCTTCTGGTTGCGGTTATCTTCGCTGCGTATTATCTCCTGCCCATGCGGGTGCGCTGGTGCGCACTGCTGGCAGGCAGTGCAGCGTTCTTTTATCTTGCGGATGCGCCGGGTATACCGGCACTTTGCTGGATGATCGTCACCAGTTTTTTTGCGGCCCGTTTCATGAGGAAACAGAGAGGGTATTTCATCGCTTCGCTTGCGGTATCGGTTCTGCCGTTCTGGATTCATCTTCTGCGGCAGGTTGTTTCCTTTGAGGTGCCGCGGTTCTTCATTCCGATGGGACTTTCCTATCTTTCCCTGCAGGTGATCGGGTATCTTGCGGATGTCTACAAAGGCAAAACAGCCGCAGAAACAAATCTGGCGAAGTATGCACTCTTTGTTTCCTTCTTCCCGCAGGTTGTGCAGGGACCGATTCCGCGGTTTTCAAAACTGGCACCGCAGCTGGCCGAGGGACATCGGTTCAATGAAGAAAATGTTCAGCGGGGCTTTCTGAAGATTTTCTGCGGTCTGCTTCTGAAGTTTCTGATTGCGGACCGGGCCGGTATTCCGGCAGCCGCATTCTATGCGGAGACCGGCGTATACAACGGTGTTTATGCATGGCTTGGCATGTCGATGTTCATGGTACAGCTCTATGCTGATTTCCTTGGCTGCGTACTGCTTTCCATGGGTGTGGCACTGCTGTTTGGCATAAAGCTGGAAAACAACTTCAATCATCCGTATTCTTCAAAATCCACGGCGGAGATCTGGAGCCGCTGGCATATGAGTCTCAGTCAGTGGCTGCGCGATTATATCTATTTTCCGCTCGGCGGTTCCCGGAAGGGCAGACTGCGCAAGTATCTGAACCTCTGTGCGGTATTCGTTGTTTCTGCAATCTGGCACGGCATCAGCCTGACGTATCTTGCATGGGGCCTTCTGACGGCCGGCTATCAGATCGTCGGGGAGCTGACGTTTGATCTGCGGGAAAAACTGTATGCACTTCTGCACGTGCCGGGATGGCTGAAAAACCGGATCCGGAACCTTGTGACGATATTCCTGTTTGTGATGAGTTCGATTCTGTTCCGCTCGTACGGATTCCGTGCGGTGCTCGCCAATCTTGCAAGTCTTGTACGCGCTTCCTCCATGCCGGAGGAAACCGGACTGCTTGGGCTTTCTGTTGCTGAATGGGTACTGCTTGCGATTGCATTCCTCTGTTTCGGTATTGTGCAGAAACTGAATGAGAAGCGGGATCTTGAAGGGGAACTGCTTCAGAAGCCGTGGGGCTTCCGTTATGCGGTATATGTGGTACTGATGCTGGTGGTGCTGATTTTCGGCACCTATGGCTTCGGGTTTGACGCAGGTGCGTTTATTTACGGAGGGTTTTAATGATGAAAGAAAAGAAATCAGTCCTCCGTCATGCATGTATCCTGCTGGTTACACTGATCCTGATGGCGGTGCTTGCCGGAGAAATATTCAAGCCAAAATTCCGGAACGACAACTACTGGCCGCTGGATGTCACGTATCAGTCCTTCTATGAAATGGAAAAGGACAGCGTTGATGTGATCTTCCTTGGAAGCTCGCATGCAATCTCTGCCTTCTCCCCGCAGGAACTCTATGATGAATGCGGTATCCGCAGCTTTAACCTTGGCTCAGAAGAACAGAGCCTGGTGGTCAGTTATTACTGGCTGAAGGAAGCACTGCGCTTTCAGAAGCCGCAGGCGGTCGTACTTGATACCGTTGTCTGTTTCCCGTTCATGGAAACGCCGTATAACTGCAATGAGGCATCCATACGCAAATCAATCGATCCGATGAAATGGTCATCGGTAAAGTTCGAAGCTGTACGTACGATCGGCTCGCTCGATCCCAAGGAGACACTTGCCAGTTATCTGTTTCCGATCATCCGCTACCATGCACGCTGGAATGATCTTTCCCTCAGTGATATCCGGTTCTTTACAAAGGAGAACACAAGTCTGAAGGGGTATGCCGTACTCTCGGAAGATACCAGCGATACCGGGTTTGAACCGCTGACACCGAAGACGGGTGTAACACCTGCGGGAATGCAGAATGTGATGCGGACCTATCTGGAACGTCTTGTACAGCTGTGCAGTGAAAACGGCATTCAGTTGATTCTGGTCAACACGCCGTATGTGGAGACGACCGCAGAAGTGCATCAGGCGGTTTCAGACTTTGCGGAAGAACATGCGGTCCGTTATGTGGATTTCAATGAAGCATCCGTCATTGAGGCGATGAACTTTGACTTCCCGCATGATATGGCCGATGCAGGTCATGCCAATAACTTCGGTGCGGAAAAGCTGACGGATTATATCGGCAGAATTCTGCTGGAATCCGGCGTACAGGGCAGGGAAGATGCGCAGTATGAAAACAGCCGCGCGTATTGTGAGCGGCAGCTGAAGAACGCAAATCTTTACCGGATCCAGTCATTCAGTGAATACTACAGTGCAATTGATCCGGATGACTATCTGATCTTCATGACCTGGAGCGGTAACGAAGCATCCGCATTGCTGGGTATTGAAGAACGCGGCCCGGCGGCGCTGATGATGGAAGACGGCAATACACAGATCTTCCGGGAGCCGCACAGGGAATTCCGGTTTGGAAATCTGATGCATATCGCGCTTGAATCAGATGTGACAAACGGACGGATCCGTGTCTATGATCTGACGTATGAACGGAATACCGAAGGACTTCAGGTCGTGCTTCTCGACAAAGAAAAAGGATACGTCATTGACCATTCCGTCTTTGACGCATCCGGTAATCGGATTCAGTGAAACTGATCGATATCGACGGGGATGAATTCCCCGTCTTTTAATATGTACAGACAGTCAAACCCGCAGGAGCGGATCAGGGCAAGCGATTCCGGGAATGCACAGTCGAGATATCTGCGGTCATGACAGTCACTGTTCAGCATGATTCCCGCTCCGGCAGAATGCAGGATCTCCAGAAGATTCTTTGCGGGATAGGGGGATTTCCGCATTCCGCGGGCAATCGCACCGGTATTGACCTCAAACAGCTTGGAGGTGCCGATCGTATAAATGCACTGTTCCGCGAGTTTGACATAGGAAGGATCATCAAAGCGGATAAAGGATTCATCTTCGTTGTATTTCATAAGCAGATCGAGATGTCCGATGATATCCACTTCCTCAAAGTCCTTCATCTGTGTGATTTCGCTGTAGTAAGCCTCTGCCATCGCGGTAAAGTCCCCATCATAGAATTCTTCCAGAAGCGAAATGAAGACGTCCTTCGACATATCAATCGGGACATGCTTATCCTCTTTGGAAAGAAAGTGCACACTGCCGATCACAAAGTCATACGGATCTTTGGACGGGATGCGGCAGGTCTTGTCCTGTTCAATGCCAAGATAGATGGTAATCCGATCCTGGTATTCCTTCTGAAGCGAACGGATCGTCCGGATGTATTCCGCGGTTGCCTCCAGGCTCATTGATACATCATCGCAGGGACTGTGACCGTGACCGGAAAAGCCAAGAATATCAAATCCTTTTTCAATCGCGGTTTCGATCATCTCACGCGGGGTATCTTTTCCGTCACAGAAGACGGAATGGGTATGCATGTTTACGCGCATGTTCTTCCTCCAAGAATGCCGCGAAGCACTTCACGGCTGTATAAACGGTCTTTCAGAGCCTCCGAATTGTCAATGACTGCCGGATCGGAGTCAAACCAGCGGCGGACATTATTCATAAGATCCTGATAGTCGTCCGCGACCGGACGGGGTTTGTGTTCCAGCAGTTCCTCATAATGCAGGAATACCAGCGTCCGCAGGGGAACGATACAGCTGTCTTCGATCCAGAAGTCCGCCTTGTCCAGAGGGACATCGGCTCTTGAAAGCAGATCTGCCATCAGGAATAACCCGTCTTCTCCGCTCTGCCAGATATCGGTAAAGATACAGTCAAAGCCGGAGAGCCATTCTTCGTTCCAGCGGTTCCGGGCATCATCCTGCAGGATCGTGAAGCGGTCGTGATCCGGAAACAGCGGCTTCAGAAGCTGTTCAAATACTTCAATCACACGTGGATTGTATTCGACGACGGTAATATGAGAAACAGCAGGATTGCAAAGAGTCATATAAAGCACATATCCGATGCCAAGCCCGAACAGCAGGACATTGCCGTGTGCCTTGCGGGCAAACGGATCATTGGTTGCGGCTTCCGAAGGCATATCCAGCATCCATTCAGTATCTCCGTCCGCGAGCACAAGCGTTTCGGCATCCCGGTCCAGTGCGCGCAGCTTCATCCAGTCATTCAGTTCCCGGTTTCTGTCCGGCTGGACGGCATCCAGGTTGAAGAGCCGGTTGCCGTCAAAGATGACCGTATCATACAGATCACCGTGCATACCGCGTAATGCGGCGGTCACATTCCGGTGATAGGGCGTTTTCTCAAATGCATCGACCGAAAGAAACAGGGAAGGCCAGGTATCTTCCGGACCGTCAAATTCCTGTGCGCCGGCCCGTTTCAGCTGCCGGCGGAGATAAGCTTCACTGCCTGATGTGACCTTGCGGTCCAGAAAGGTATTTAATGCCGTGTTGTTAAGATTTCTGCGGCATCGGGCAAAAAAAGATTCAATGTTTTCGTTCTGTTCAATTCTCACGACAGAATCATAGCACGGAAGAAGTGATTTGGCGGACACTCAGGGTCGTTTTGCGGTTTGAGAAAGCAGGCACTTTGCCGTATAATTTTTCAAGAACAGGAAACCGGATGAGCACATTGAAAAACAGACGAATTGAATGGGTCGATGCCGCAAAAGGAT
>JAFOLE010000082.1 GCA_017419465.1 Solobacterium sp.
CATGAGCAGCGCTCTTGACAACATTGCGGCGTCTGAGAAAGACTCCTCCAAGAATGCGAAACTTTCAGCAATCGGCAGCATTGCATTACTGGCAGTTTTTGTCATCTTCTTCCTGGTTATTACACCCAGCATTCTGAAATTTATCAAGAATCTGAACGGAACCGTCGAAAGCCTTTCCGCAACAGTTCAGGAAGTCAATGGCGTTGTTGCCAGTGCTGATGAGACTGTCAAGGGTCTCAATGGTGTCGTATCCGAAGTCGGAACCGGCATCAACGATACCTTCAGCGAGGTTCAGGGCCTGATCGGTACCGTGAATACACAGGTTGAGGGAATCGGCTCTGCCGTTGACGGCGTTACAGAAGCCGTTGCCGGTGTCAATACCGCAATCGGAACCGTGAACGAAGCTGTCGGAACTGCCAATGAAGCAGTCAATACCGCCAGCGGCGCTGTCAAGAACATTGATCTTGTAGTTGCCGAGAACGCCAAGGCAATCAACGACACCATGACACAGCTCTCCGAGATCGACTATGATGCGATCAACAAGACTGTTGCCAACCTGTCTCAGGTGACCGGCAATCTGGATGCAATTATCAGCGAAGCTGAGAAGACCGTCGCAAATGCGAACAGCATCATGGGCGAGGTCGGAACCGTTGTCAGCAACGTGAATGGTGTTGTCGGCAATGTGAACGGTGTTGTTGATAATGTAAACGGTGTTGTAAAGAATGTTGATACTGCAGTCCTGACTGCTGATTCCACCATCCGCACCGTTGACAGCACTGTACAGGATGTCTCCGGTGTTGTGAATGACACTTCCAAGTCCCTGACCCAGACCATGGACCAGGTTGCTGCTCTTGACATTGAAGGCCTGAACAAGACCATCACAGAGCTCCAGACCGCTACCACTGAGGTTACACAGGTTGTCGGCAACATCAACGGAACTGTAGATGCTCTGAGCCAGGCAGCAAACACCACCGCGAAGTCTGTTTCCGAGATCGACTACAGCATCCTGAATGACGCGATTATTTCTCTTCAGGAATCCGCCAAGAACCTTTCCGATACTGTTCAGAAGCAGCTCAGCGGAAACTGATTTACACAGTAACTGAAATATCTGAAAAAATCCTTTCTAACATCTGAAAAACGGGAGGCCGCAAGGTCTCCCGTTTTTTCTGTCTCAATCACTGTGTTGTCTCTGAACAGGATCGGTTCCTGCAGCAGACACTCCGGTCAGGCGTCAAACTTATAGCCGTATCCCCACACCGTCTGAATCATTGCGCCGGCCTCTCCCAGTTTTGCCCGAAGCTTCTTTACATGCGTATCAATCGTCCGCGCATCACCATAATAGTCATAATTCCAGACATTGTTCAGAATCTTCTCTCTGGAGAGTGCGATGCCCTCGTTCTCCATAAAATACTGCAGCAGTTCAAATTCCTTGAAGGACAATTCGACCGGATTGCCGTCTATCCGCACTTCGTGGGCAGATTTGTCCAGTACGATACCGCCCTCTTCCAGCCGCTCCATGGCCGCAGTCGGGTTGGTTCTCTGAATAATGGCACGCACACGGGCGCCGAGCGCTTTGATCGAGAATGGCTTTTTGACATATTCATCCGCTCCGAGGTCAAAGCCCATCAGCTCATCCTCTTCTTCGGATTTTGCAGTCAGCATGATCACGGGGACCGAGGATTCCTTCCGGATCTCCCGCAGAACGGTCCACCCGTCAGCTCCCGGCATCATGACATCCAGAATTACCAGCGCGATCTCCCGCTCCTGGTAAAACAGGTCAAGTGCCTGAACTCCGTCTTCCGCTTCCAGTACTTCGTAGCCTTCCTTCATCAGATAGTCGTGAATGAGCTTGCGCATTCTGCTTTCGTCATCCGCAACCAGAATTTTGATACCCTGCATATTCTTCTCCTTCGGATCAGGTTGATTATCTGCCCGGCAGTTTAACCATGGTAAATGCCGCCACAGAACGCCCCATCAGCTCATAATAAGGGGTGCCGAGGAACAGCGGCGCCGAGTGGTAATAATGGCCGTCCCTGTCGGCTGTATCGATCGCAACGCCCCATCCATATCCGGCCGGCAGTGCGGGAAGTCGGATGATCTGCGGCTCCCAGTAGGAATTGATGGTAAAGTACACAACGTCATCTTCTTTCTCATTGTGTCCGGCGTAAAGAACACATAATGTGCGGTTATTCTGCGTAATCAGGTGATCATCCGGATCAACGCCGCTGATCATACAGTCAGTCAGACCGCACTTCGCCGCAGGCAGTTTTCTGCGGATCGACGGATGCTTTCTGCGGAAAGAAATCACGTTTTTATAAAACTCAAAGAAGATCCTGTTGCGGTCCAGCAGCTCCCAGTTGAGCCATGAAATCTCATTGTCCTGGCAATAGCTGTTATTGTTACCGAACTGCGTGTTCCCGAATTCGTCCCCGGCAAGAATCATCGGAGTCCCGCGGCTGCACATCAGTGTCGTGATGGCATTGCGCATCATCTGGAAGCGGAGTGCTCTGATCTTCGGGTTATCGGTCTCCCCCTCTTCTCCGCAGTTCCAGCTCCGGTTGTCACTCGCACCGTCGGAATTATTCCAGCCGTTTGCCTCATTATGCTTCTCGTTGTAACTGTACAGATCATACAGTGTAAATCCGTCATGACAGGTCAGGAAGTTGATGGATGACGCGTAGCCCTTGTACATACCGTAATACATGTCGGTAGAACCGGTAATTCTGGCTGCTGTCTCCGGTGCGTTCCAGAAATTACCCTTCAGAAAATCGCGAAGTTCATCTCTGTATTTCCCGTTCCACTCTGCCCATCGGTTATATGCGGGAAAAGTACCAACCTGATACAGGCCGCCTGCATCCCAGGCTTCCGCGATCAGTTTGGTGTCTCTGAGCAGCGGATCTTCCGCAAGCCGCTGCAGCAGCGGCGGATTTTCCATCGGCGCACCGTTCTCATCCCGCCCCAGGATACTGGCCAGA
>JAFOLE010000083.1 GCA_017419465.1 Solobacterium sp.
ATATACCGTTCCTGATCGAATTATAGATCATTTCAAAATGAATTGGGAGTAGCTCTCCTGTTTTCGTCATGCGCTTTTTGACGAAATATCATTTTTAAAAACTATGCCTAAAAGGGTTGACTTAAGTTATCGGATTTTTGTATTAATCATCTCTGTGCAGCGTGCGGTAAACCCTGAACACCGTACTCTTGCCGTTGAATACATCCGCAATCGCATCCACCGTATCCCATGTCGCATGCCGGCTCACCCAGAAGATACTGCGGACCGGTGCCTCAAGGATCATATCCTCACTGACACCCTTGCCGGAAAGACGTGACTGCGCAAAGGCAATCCCTGTGCGGATCAGTTTTCCCATTCCGCTCTGACTCAGCTCCGCAACCGAGGAATTGCCGGTAAACGGTTTTGCCGCACGGACAGCAGGAATGGAACCGCCAAGGATCCGGGCAAAGGCCTCCCTGGAAAACCGTTCTTCTCCATGGGTTCCCGGCTTCAGATAATTCTGCGGAATCCGCGAATATGGATGCAGGGTTCCATCCAGAAACAACGTCGCTTCACAGCGGATATCCCTGCTTGAAGCACCAGCCAGGATGCGGTACTGCCCCGCTTCAACGCACCAGTCATGTTTCTCAGCATCGTAATAGGAAAAACTGCGTTCATCGAGTTGGAAGGACACGGTTTTCGTTTCCCCTGGCTGAAGATCTACTTTTTCAAACCCCTTCAGTTCTTTTGCACAACGGGCAATCTGACTGCGGTCTTTGGCGACATACAGCTGAACAATTTCGTTTCCCTCCCGATCACCGGTATTGGTAACCTGTACCGTTGCTGTGATGCTCTGTCCTTCATTCCTGACGGTAAGATCATGGTATTCATAGGTCGTATAGGAACAGCCGTGCCCGAAGGCAAATGCAGGATCGATTCCAGCCGCATCATAATAGCGATAACCGCTATAGATGGATTCCCGGTACTGCACCTGCAGAAGCGATTCCCGGAAACATTCCGCGGAAGGAACATCCGCAAGCGTTTCCGGCCAGGATTCCGCCAGTTTTCCGGATGGGTTCACCTTTCCGCTGAGCAGATTCCAGGCAGCCTCTCCGCTGCGGCAGCCCGCAAGATACATGCATAAAACCGCATTTACCTCATTCCGCCACGGCAGTTCAACCGGAGCGCCGCATTGCAGGACAACGATCACATTCCGATTGATGCGGGCAAGTTTCTGAATCAGACGGTTCTGATTCTCCGGCAGTGCAATTCCGGTACGGTCATAGCCTTCCGCTTCATCACCTTCCGGAAGTCCGGCCATTACGATGACCTTGGATGCCCGTGCCGCAAGATCAAGCGCCTGTTCCTCGAGTGCGGAATCCGGCTGATGGTTGTTCACGGAATAGCCAGGTGCGTATGAAAACAATGCGCGCATGTCCTTCATCGCATCATACAGAGAGTCCTGCTTTGAAGCATTGACTTTGGAACTGCCCGTTCCCTGAATGCGCGGTTCACGCGCGAACGGGCCGATCAGTGCGATCATGTCGTTCTTCTCGATCGGAAGCGCACCGTTGTTTTTCATCAGAACGGCACTTTCCTGCGCTGCTTTCAGCGCAAACGCTTCATGATCATCCCCTGTATCAGAACAATGCGGATCTGCAGTCCGCTTCGCAAGCAGACGGATGCGTTCGGCATTTTCAACCAGAACAGCCGGATCGAGGGTTTGATGTTTTACCGCATCAATGATCCGTTCGGTGCTTCCATGGTTGCCGCCCGGCATTTCGAGATTCAGCCCGGCACGAATGGATTCCACCGGATCTGCGACAGCACCCCAGTCCGAAATAAAGATACCGTCAAAACCCCAGCGGTCGCGCGCAAGTGACATCAGCGGCTTGTTCTGACAACAGTATTCCCCGTTGAGCCGGTTATAGGCACACATGACACTCCATGGGCGGCTCTGCCGGATGACGCGTTCAAACTGTGCCAGATACAGTTCATGGAGTGCACGTTCATCGATAACGCTGTCTTCCACCATCCGTCCGTATTCCCGGGAGTTGCCCGCAAAATGCTTTACGGATACACCGACACCGCATGACTGAACGCCATTTACATATGCGGCACCAAGTTCTCCGCTGAGGTATGGATCTTCACTGTAGTATTCAAAGTTTCTGCCGCACCGCGGATCCCGTTTATGATTGATGCCAGGCCCTAACAATACCTGTACGCCATCCCGGATACACTCCGCCGCAAGATGTTCGCCGAGTTCCCTCTGAAGCTCACGGTCAAAGGAACAGGCCGTAAGGGATGCGGTCGGATATGCAGTGGATGGATGGGATTCATTGAACCCGAATCCGGCAGTACGCTCAATGCGCAGTCCGTGCGGACCGTCACTGAACCGGATGGATGGAATTTGATCCGCTTCGTCTGCGCGGCTCGTCCAGTTATCCGCGCCGGTAAACAGCGCAGCCTGCTGAGTGATACGTTCTGTCATTGATGATTCCCTCTATCCTGGCTTACCTGATCTGCCGCGTTGCGGAAGAACTTCCGGACGGCATTCCGTTCCGCTTCCGTCAGTTCCGAGAAACAGGCAGTCTCAAAATCGTTTTCTGCATGATCCAGATCATGAAGCAGACCGGCTCCGCGATCTGTCGCAATCGATGCTGTAAACGGAAGCAGTGTAAAACGGATCAGCCGCTTCGCCGCAAGAGCCTCGACCGAGGCAATGACACTGGTTTCGCTTACGCCGGAAAGATCAGACACCACTTTCAGAGAATCTGCAGTTTTCAGTGCTCGTATCGCTGAGAACACCTTCACATCATTCAGCGACAAATCGTTTTTCAGCGCAGCGGTATTCAGTGATCGTTCATAGAGTTTATTCAGATAATAGAGATCTCCGCCCAGACTGGTATGTTCTTTGCTGAAAACCGGCAGGACTTCCTCTCCGACCTTCTGTGTTCCGGGCGTATATGGAATAGCAAACTCATCCGTCGCCCCGCTGATCAGAAATGCAGAGATCTCCGCGCGTTCCTTGCGGTACTCTTCCTCACTCAGCACATCCCGGAAGAAGTCGTCATAATACGGATAAACCGTTGTCTTCATTTCAATCAGCCGACGGACATTCATGTTCTGTGTCACAAGCGAACCTTCTGTTTTCACATAGTAATAGACCGGCAGCCGCAGCGGAGCGATCCGCTCACAATGGCGGACATATTCAAGATTAAATATGAAGTCTTCCGAGAAACTGATGGTTTTATCCATGCGGATATGGTGCCGGTTCAGAATGTCCCGGCGGTAGAGCTTATTCCAGATGACGCCGTAATAATAATCAGCCGGAGATGCCTTCATGTATTCGGCATACTCTTTCCGTGTAAGTACACGATCCGTATCAATGCTGCCCTTGCGGGAAAGATGTTCTCCGGCAACACGATAAAACTCGCCGACCACCAGATCTGCATCCCGCTCTTCGGCGGTGCGCACCAGCATTTTTGTCG
>JAFOLE010000084.1 GCA_017419465.1 Solobacterium sp.
AACGGTATGTCACAGATACGGCAGATTCTTCGGCGGATGAAAAATTCCTGAAGAAATAATTGATCACAGAGAAAAGACCGCAGCACACCGGCAGATCTGATTAAATGATCTGACAGGGCTGCGGTCTTCTGATATTAATGTACCGTAATGGCTGAGAGAGCGTTGACACATTTCCGCAATCAGCTGTTATGGAAGTGCAGAAAGCGGCATGACCGATGACGGTTACCCGCCTGTCAGTTATTTAAAATAACCGCACAAGTCTGGGAAGAGAATGGCGGTTATTTTTTATTGCCCGCAAGGCGCTAGCTGATCTGAACAGTAATCCTGTGAATTGTTCGAAATGTTGACATGTCAACAAAATCTATCTATAATCCCGTTTGTGCCAATTGTTGATACGTCAACAAAATGGAGGGGCGATATGAAAGAACGGTTTGACCGCTTCACAAATGCAATCGCTGCGATCTACCAGGATATCCGGAAGATCAAGCAGGCGGAGATGAGCCGCTATGACCTGCAGAGCGGACATGCGGACTGTCTCCATCTTCTGCTGGACCATCCGGAAGGACTGACGTCCGGCGAACTGGCAGAGGTATCCGGTATGGACAAGGCGGCAGTATCCCGGTATATGAAGGTACTTGAAGAGCGGGGCTATGCAGTGATGGAAAAACGTGATGAAAAGATCTATCGCCGCAAGTGGAAACTCACAAAGGAAGGGAAACAGACTGCGCGGCATATTCAACGACGCATCGATGCGGCAGTAAGTGCCGTCGGGGATTTTATGAATGAGAAACAGCGTGCCCAGCTGTATGACGTTCTTGAACAGATCGTCGCAAATATCGATGACTATGTCGGTCAGGTCAATGACCGGTAACCGGAAGGAGAGGAAGAACGTTATGACAGTACGTATTATTACAGACTCGGCCAGTGACATCCCGCAGACACAGGCAGAGAAATGGAATATCACGGTAATCCCCTTAAAGGTTCGGTTCGGCGAAACCGAATACCTGGACGGGGTTACCCTGAAACCGCGGGAGTTCTATGAAAAGCTGGTTGAAACCGATGAGGTTCCCAAGACCAGCCAGATCCCGCCGTTTGAATATGAGGAACTGTTCCGCAAGGCACGGGAGGCAGGAGAGGAAGTCCTCTGCTTTACGATGTCTTCCGGCGTCTCCGGCTGTTATCAGAGTGCATGTCTTGCGGCGCAGATGTTTGATGAAGGGGTAACGGTCATTGATACAAAGCAGTTCTGCATCTCGGAATATATCATTGTGGAACGGGCCGTCCAGCTGCGTGATGAGGGCAAGACGGCAGGTGAGATTGCGGATATCATCAAGGATGAAATGAAGGATTGCCATGTCATCGCGGTATTCAATACGCTGGAATATCTGAAACTTGGCGGACGCATGTCGGCGGCTGCCGCAGCCGCAGGCAATCTGCTTGCAATCAAGCCGGTTCTGACGATCGAAGAAGGAATTGTAAAGCTGATCGGAAAGGCGAGAGGCTCCCGCAGGTCGAACAATCTGCTTTCCGAAGCCGTCACAAAACTCGGCGGAATTGATTTCAGCCGCCCGCTGTGTCTTGGCTATGCGGGTTTCAATGATGAACTGCTTCAGAAATATATGAAAGATTCCGCATATCTGTATGAAGGTCATGAAGAATCCCTGAAGATTGCGGAAGTCGGCGCAACCATCGGCACCTACTCCGGTCCGGGAGCGATTGCGCTGGCCTTCTTTGCGAAAAACTGAAATTCAGTGACTTTCCACCCGATGTTCAGATGATGTTCAGATTTCTCCCTTACGATACGAGTGTGCTGACTAACTCAGCCAGGAGGAATTCAAGATGAAAACACAGACAGGAATGAAGAAACTCGGCGTACTGTTACTGA